>DATHBC010000481.1:0-14740 GCA_035296345.1 Pyrinomonadaceae bacterium
TTTTTCCCGCTCGACCACTTTTTCAAAATTTTCGATGTCGTAAATCGGAACCTCGCCGACGCTCTGCCCGATTTTCGATTTATCGGCGTCGAAAAGCGCCACCACACTGAAATTCGTCTGCGTAAAACCGTAATAATCGGCGAGCGCCGTGCCGAGGCGTCCCGCGCCGATAATCGCCACGCAATGCTCTTTGTCAAGCCCTAGAATCTTCGTCAGATGCTCGCGCAGGCTTTCGACGTAATAACCGACGCCGCGCACGCCGAATTCGCCGAAATACGCCAAATCTTTACGAATCTGCGCCGAGTTAAGATGAAACCGTTTCGCCAGCCCGTCCGATGAGATAGTTTTTATCCCGTCTGCCGAAAGTTCCGTCAGGCAGCGAAGATAAACGCTCAGGCGATTGGTGGTTAGCTCGGATATTTTTTCAACCTTCATTTCTCTTGTGTGATTATAACGCCATTTTGAAAAGTGAAAAAGTTCTCAAATGTGATGATGGCGAAAAACTTTATTAACGTTGCCCTAAAGTTGGGAATCAATTACAATTTGTGTTTCAAGTGTGAAACAGAAGGCGAGGAGAAACGGCGATGCAGACAAAAGAATTCAGCGAGCTGACGCGGCTCGGCATCGAGTTTTACGAAAAACATCTGAAGTCGAAGCTCGAACCCGAACACAACGGCGAATTTATAGCCATTGAGCCTTACGCGGGTAAGTATTTTATTGATAAAGACGAGATGCAGGTAATTTTGAAAGCTCGTCAGGAAATGCCGAATAAAATATTTTATCTCGGACGGGTCGGCTACGAATTCACACACAAAATCGGAGGCTCATGGCTCAAGAGAAAGGCTTCATAAATGAAGATTTAGAGGCAATCTTATCCGTTCAATTAATCAATGGCTCAGATGTGGAATGTATAATTGATACTGGATTTAACGGCTCTCTTCTACTGCCGAGAAAATTCGTTGAAGACAATTCTTTGGCTCTGGTCGGACGCGAACCGGTCACAATGGTTGAACAAAATATTATTGAGGTTGATGTCGTATCAGGAGAGATTAACTGGCTCGGCGGAAAATCTTTAGTCAGAGTTTTAGTCAGCGAAACTAATGAAGCATTAATCGGGACGCAGATGCTGGCTGCTTCCGTGATGGAAATTGATTACAAAAACAAAACCGTCAAAATTACAAAATGATTGCATATCTTTCAGGAAAACTTTTGGAAAAACAGGCGACTTCGGTAATTATCGAGGTCGGCGGCGTCGGTTATGAAGTGACGATTCCGCTTTCGACTTTTTATGAACTGGGCGAGGAAGGCTCGGACGTCGCCCTGCGCATTTACACGCACGTGCGCGAGGACGCTTTGCAGCTTTTCGGTTTTAAATCCGAGCGCGAGCGACAGCTTTATTTAAAATTGATTTCCGTGCAGGGCATCGGCGCGAAATCCGGCATTTCGATGCTTTCGGGAATGAGCGCCGAAGAAATCGTGACGGCTATCAGGACGGATAATCTGGCGCGCCTGACCTCGATTCCCGGCGTCGGCAGAAAAACCGCCGAACGCCTCGTTATAGAGCTGCGCGACAAGCTCAACGAATTTACCGCGCAGAGCGCGCTCGAACGCGCCGCGGCAGCCGGAACCGGAGGCGCGCAACCGGAAGCGCCCGCCGACGCGGTTTTCGACGACGCGCTTTCCGCTCTGGTCAATCTCGGCTACCAGCGCGGCGCGGCGGAAAAAGCTTTGAAACAGGCGATAAAAGACGGAACGGAAATCAGCGTCCAGAAGCTGCTCAGAAAAAGCCTGCAGCTTCTGGCGAAAGGCTAATGAAACTGGAAGTAATCAGCAGAGAGCCGGAAAATCGCCGGTTTGAAACGCCGCTTCTTTTCGTTCACGGGACGGGACACGCGGCGTGGTGCTGGGACGAAAATTTTCTGCCCTACTTTGCCGGCAAAGGTTTCAGCGCGCACGCCGTCAGCCTGCGCGGTCACGGCGCGAGCACAGGCGGCGAGCGTTTGAAATGGACTTCGATTGCTGCTTACGTCGCCGATGTTTTTCAGACGGCTTCCGCGCTGCCGGAAAAACCGGTCGTCATCGGGCATTCGCTCGGCGGACTCGTCATCGCGAAATATCTGGAAAAACACTCCGCGCCGGCAGGAATTTTATTCGCGCCTTCGCCGTCGGAAGGAATGTTTTGGTCGGGACTTAAACTTCAATTGCAGAACCCGCTGCTGATGCTGAAAGCCCATCTTAAACAGAATTTAGCCGTGATGTTTTCGACGCCTGGATTAGCGAAAAAATTTTTGTTTTCGGCTGACGCCGACGACGAAAAGATTGCCGGATACGTCGCGCGGTTTGGTCCGGAGTCGTATCGCGCCGGGCTGGAGATGATTTACAATCTGCCGCAGCCGCAAAAGATTAAAACGTCTTCGCTGCTGGTCGTCGGCGCGGAAAACGACGCGCTGATTGCGCCGAAGAAAATCGAAAAAACCGCTCGCGTCTTCAGAGCCGATTACAAAATGTTTCCTGCAATGGCACACGACTTAATGCTCGAACGCGGCTGGCGAAAAGTTGCCGATTTTATGATTGAATGGCTCGAAAGGAAAATTCGGTAAAGACGATTCCGAACCGATGCGCGAAATATACAAGACAATCGAAGAAGATTTTTCCGCGCTCGACCGCCGCGCGCTCGGCGCGCTCGTTTACACGGCGTTCGGGCTGACGTGCATTTATTATCTCGGAAACTCGCAGAAATTTGTCGATTTGCTGAGCCGGACGCAGTTTCAATACGCGGCTGAAGCTTTGTTTTCGAGCGATAAAAACAATCTGCCGTCGCTCGCTTATTGGGTTTCGATTGTCGTTCTGTTTTATTTCGTCATTCCGGCGCTCGCCCTGAAATACGTTTTAAAGCAGGATTTAAAGGATTACGGCTTAAGTCTGAAAATCGAGAAAGGTTTCGGGAAATTATATCTGCAATGCGCCGCCGTGATGCTGCCGCTGGTTTACCTGGTTTCGCTGACCGACGGGTTTGCCAATAAATATCCTTTTTTGAAAGTTTACGACGGCGAGCCTTATTTCGGCTCCGCGCTTTTAATCTGGGAGCTTTTATATTTTCTGCAATTTTTCGGCTTGGAATTCTTTTTTCGCGGATTTCTGGTTCACAGCCTTAAGCGCGCGCTCGGATTTTATTCGATATTTGTGATGACCGTGCCGTATTGTATGATTCATTTCGGCAAGCCGATGGCGGAAAGCTTCGCCGCGATTTTCGCCGGAATTTTCCTGGGCTGGCTGAGCTATCGAAACAACAGCATCTGGCTCGGTCTGCTGCTGCACTGCACGGTCGCGCTCGTAATGGACGTTTTGGCGCTGCATCATAAAGGATTATTGTTTTAGAATAAGAATCAGCTTTAAAAAAAATGGGAAATCTCGACACAATCGAAACACGCAACGGAAACTCGCTGGACGACGACAAGCAGTTTGAGCTTTCCCTGCGCCCGACGCGGCTCGGCGAATACATCGGTCAGCCGAAGGCGAAGGATAACCTGAAGATATATATGAGAGCCGCGCTCGGGCGGCGCGAGGCGCTCGACCACGTGCTGCTTTTCGGTCCGCCGGGCGTCGGCAAAACGACTCTCTCGCAGATTATCGCCAACGAAATGGGCGCGGAGCTGAAATCGACCGCCGGACCGATTATCGAAAAATCGGGCGATTTGGCGGCGATTCTGACGAACCTAAACGAAGGCGACGTGCTTTTTATCGACGAGATTCATCGTCTGAACCCGGCGATTGAAGAAATTCTCTACCCGGCGATGGAGGATTACAATCTCGACATCATGATTGGACAGGGCACGGCGGCGCGCTCGATAAAGCTTGAGCTGCCGAAGTTTACGCTGGTCGGCGCGACGACTCGTCCCGGTTTGATTACCGCGCCGCTGCGCGGGCGTTTCGGAATAGTTTTCCATCTGGATTTCTACAACATCGACGATTTGACGACGATTATCAAACGTTCGGCGGAGATTTTAAACGTCGAAGTCGAGCAGCAGGGCGCGCGCGAGATCGCCAAACGCTCGCGCGGAACACCGCGCATCGCCAACCGCCTTCTGCGCCGCGTCCGCGATTACGCCGAAGTCGATTACGACGGGCGCGTCACCGAAGCCGTAGCGATGGACGCGCTGAACCGGATGGAAGTCGACACTTTCGGCTTGGACGAAGTCGACAGAAAACTGCTTCTGACGATTATCGAAAAATTCGACGGCGGTCCGGTCGGACTCGGCACGATTTCCGCTTCGATTCACGAGGAAAAAGATTCGATTGAAGAAATCATCGAGCCTTACCTGATTCAAATCGGCTTTCTGAACCGCACGCCGCGCGGGCGAATGGTGACGCGCCTCGCCTACGAGCATTTCGGCTTGGATTCGCTGCTGAAATTCGGCGGCGGCGGCGGCGCGACGCCGAGTTTGTTCGATTAATCGCCGATGAATAAAACGCTGAAAAAACTGCTCAGCGGCGATTTGAGACTGAAAAGATTAATGCGGACTGTTTTATTATTTCCTTTTTTAATTTATCTCGGTTTTCTAATCTACGCTTATTTTTTCTCCGAGCGGCTGATTTTCCAGCCGCAGCCTGCCTCTTATCGCGACGACGGCGCGGGCATCGTCAAGCTGATTTCTTCAAACGGCGCGAAAATTTCCGCCAGGTTTTATGAAAACCCGGACGCCGCGCACACGATTCTGTTCAGTCACGGCAACGCCGAGGACATCGGCATAGCGGATTACACGGCGCGGGAATTTCGAAAAAACGGTTTTGCGGTCCTGGTTTACGATTATCAGGGATACGGAACGAGCGAAGGCGCGGCGAGCGAAGAAAATTCTTATCGCGACGTCGACGCAGCCTACGACCATTTAACGAGTGAACGGAAAATTCCGCCCGAAAAAATCATCGTCTACGGGCGCTCGCTCGGCGGCGCGGTCGCGATTGATTTGGCGTCGCGCCGGAAAGTCGGCGGGTTAATCGCCGAAAGCACGTTCGTCACGGCGTTTCGCGTCCTGACGAAAATTCCAATCTTTCCTTTCGACAAATTTCAAAACATTAAGAAAATCAAAAACGTAAAATGTCCGGTTCTTTTCGTCCACGGGCGAAAAGACACGCTTATTCCCTTCCGGCACGCCGAGAAATTGTTCGCCGAGGCGAACGAGCCGAAGTTTTCGTTTTGGATTGACGAAGCCGGACACAACGACGTTTTCAGCGTCGGCGCGGAAAGTTACCTGCGGAAAATTCGAGATTTCGCCGATAATCTGCCAAAATAAATTTACGCGGTAAATTTCTCCCCGAGAAAAATTATGAAAAAATTTATTTTAATCCTGGCGTTTGCTTTATCTTTTTCGTCTATCGCCCTTGCCCAGAATCGTTTCGAGGGCTACAACCTTTTTCTGGACGCGCCGGAAAATCACCGGCAGTCGATTTGCGCGACTCGCTATGTGCCGCCGACGACCGACATAATTATTTCCGACCTCAACCCGGCGACGCCGATGAACGTCAAGTCGTGCGCCGGCAGCAATACGGGCGCGCGCGTGACGCGCAGCAGCGCCACGACCGCCATCGCCAACGCGAGCCAGACCGATTACAAATGGTGTTTCGAGGGCGAGGACAAACGCTACCGGATTTCCTTTAAGGGCGACCAGTTCAGCGGCAATAAAACCTACGTCTACGATTGGATTGCGACGCCGGAAGCGAAAAATCTGGGCAATTACAACGTCAGGGATTTCGGCGCAATCGGCGACGGTCGCGCCGACGACACGATTGCCTTCCGCAGCGCGCTCGCTTTCATGACCGTGCACAACGGCGGAATCCTGAACGTTCCGGAAGGCGATTACGTCATCAGCGCGCCGCTCACGCTGGCTTCCGGCATCACGATTCAGGGCATCAACGGGTTGCCGACGAGCTATCCGACCAATAACGTCAACGTCAAAAATCCGTCGCGCCTGCGTCTGAGCGGCACGCGCGGCGCGCTTTTCCGCATCGGCGAATGCACGTACAAGGTCGCGCTGAAAAATCTCGAGCTCTACGCCGACAGCAACGAAGGCACATACGGCGTCGAAGCCGTCGGCGGTTACACGGCTTCGCAGGATATTTCGTTCGAGCAGGTCAGCTTCAGCCTTTTGAATCGAGGCATTTACGTTCACGGTCTGGAGCACGTCAGTTTCGCCTGGCAGTTCGATTATATAAAGGTCAGAGACTGCCTTTTTATCTACAATCGCGACGCCGGAATTTACGTCAAAGCGCGCAATTCGGGCTGGACAATCGAAGGCAGTTTTTTTATGAATCCGAAACGCCAGCCCGGTCAGAACGCCGATTCGATTTATATGGCGCACGCTTCCGGTCTGCTGGTGCAGAACACGTACAGCGGCGGTTTTTCGGGCGCGATCGGCGGGACTTTTCTGAATATCGTGGACTGCGGCAACATCACCGTTATCCAGTCGCAAGCCGAAGCGATGACTAATGCGTTCGTTTACAACGAGCCGGAATTTCCCTATCACGGCGATTATTCCTACCCGATAGTTTTTATCAATAATTCTTTCGGCGACCGCGTGGATTTTCGCGGCAGGCGCACGTTTATCTCGACCGGCAATCAATATCTCGGCAATACCATTAAAGCCGGACCGGAATTGCGCGTTTACTCGACGGGCGACCGCTTTTGCTACGACGGCACGACGCTCGGCTGCGTCAACGGCGCGAAAGCGAGCGGAAACATCGACAAATCCAGCGTTTTCGACCGCGCGACCGTCGTTTTTATGAGCGGTCAGCCCGACGACGCGAAAGGCGTCAAAGGTCACCCGACATTTTTCGGCACGGACGTGCAGTTCGGCGCGCCGGTTCAGATGCCGAGCTTCCCGCAAAATCAGATGCCGCAGGGCAAGGCAAACGGTTCGATGGTTTACTGCACGAACTGCCGCCGCTCGACGACGCCCTGCCAGGCGGGCGGCAGCGGCGCGCCCGCGATGGTCGTCGGCGGTCAATGGAGCTGCCTGTAAGATGGCGACAGCGTTTATTATCGAAGAATGGGACAAGACGAATCCGCGCTGGCAGGAATTTGCGCAATGCATCGAAACGGTTGCGCCGGAGCAATCTCCGTGGGTTTTCGGCGAATATTATGCCCGCGCCGAATGTCATTTGTTTATCGCTTTACAAAATGATGCGGTCGTCGGTTTCCTGCGTTTCGCCGTTCAGCCGATTGGTCCCGAACTGAATTGCCCGCCGTTGTTTCTTAAAGACGCGCCGCTGACCGAAGCGAAGATTCACGCTTTTGCCGTGCGCGAGAATGCCCGGCGGCAAGGCATCGGGAAGGCTTTACAAATACAGGCGATAAAGCGCGCGAAACAGTGCGGTTGTTACCAGATTCGCTCCGAGAGCAGTTATGAACGCGCCGCCAATCATCAGGTCAAATTATCTCTGGGCTTTGCCGCTCAGCCCGAAGCGCGAGAGATTAAAGGAAAAATCGAAACGCTCGTCAACTTTGTGATGCCGTTGAAAAATAAATAACAAAACTATGAAAAGATTAATCATTCTAACTTTCGCATTGCTGATCGCACCAGAATAAAAAAAGAGCTCAAGCTTAAGTCTTGAGCTCTTTTAAAATCAGTCGAACGCGCGTTTTGTTTGAAAATTTAGAAATCCTTGCGAGCGTCGATATATCCGCTGTAAAGCCACGTCGCCGGTCCGTAAATCGGGTCGTCAACGTAGACTTTATAGTAATTGCCGACCGGCTGGCTCAGCCCGTAAGCCGTGCCTTTGCATAGATTGCACATCAAAGTGCCGCTCCGGTAAACGTTCCAGTAACCGACGATGTCGTCATTGGTCGCGGCGGCTGTTCTGACCAGTCTGAATTCATAATCGTGGTCACGGCAGCCCGGGCTTGAGGCGTAAGCCTTCGAGACGCCGCGAAAATGCGCCACTGCCGGGTAATTCGGCGGCGCGGGCTCAGTCCACGAGGTCGCCATATCGAAAGCGCGCAGACTGTCATATTTACAGCCGGTTTCGGCATCGCGAATCACTAAACCGTTGTCGTTTGTCCAGACGCTGTGCGTCGATTGAGCCATCGCCGAAACCGAAAGGATTCCGAGCGTAATTAAGGCAAAAAGGGTTAATAGGGTTTGTTTTTTCATTTGTATTTCCTCCTAAGGATGTTGTGGCTCACCAAAGAGATTGGAAGATTTGCTGCGGGCTTTGATTCACCCTCCGTTTCTTCTGTTTCTTAGGCGGCGGTGTGTTGTTCTTTAAAATCACGCTTTACCTCAGAGAGTTATAAAGCGCCGTTAAATCAGCAGTGACGGTTGCTCAAAACCACGACAACGGGCAGGTATTAAGTGCGCGCGGGCGTGGGCTTAAGCGCTCAAACAAACTTACGTTCAACTAATCAGGATTTTCAATCGCGCTTGAAATTCCGCTTGTCTGACAGTCGAAATTTCGCTATCGATAATTGACGTAAAACTTCGGACGGTTTTGCCGGAAAATGTTAATTTTTTTGATTTTTTTTTCAGCGTAAGATGAAAGGCGCGCGTGGAGCCGGCGCGGAAAGAATTTGAGATTTGAAATTTCAGATTGGTCTTTTGAAGACGCCAAATCTAAAATCTAAAATCGACGAGCTAAAATCAATTCAGCCCAAACCGGACGCGCGCCTCTTCTGCTCTTTTAGGCGCAAAATCCTAAACTGAATTAACCATTAAAATAAAAAAGGAGAAGGAAATTCTTGATTTCCTTCTCCTTTTTTTGTTGTTTGCCCGCCGATATTCTATTCTTCGGCGTCTTCGTCGGCGTCCAGCAGGGATGCGCTCGTCACGAGGTCGCCGTCGCCGGTGCGAATCAGCATCACGCCCTGCGCCGAGCGTCCGGTTTCGCGGATTTTATCGACGCCGATGCGAATCAGCTTCGCCTGCTGCGTGATAATCATAATTTCCGAATCGTCCTGAACCGGAAACGCCGCCACGACCTTGCCCGTTTTGTCGGTCGTTTTCATATTGATAACGCCGATGCCGCCGCGTTTCGTCAGGCGATAATTCATCACCTGCGTCTGCTTGCCGAAACCCTGCTCGGAGATGGAAAGAATTTTTTCCGCGCCTTCGGGCGAAACGGCGCAGACCGAGACGGCGAAATCGCCTTTGCGCAGGTTAACGCCGCGCACGCCGCGCGCGACGCGCCCCATCGGACGCACGTCGGTTTCGTTAAACTTGACCGCCATGCCGTCGTGCGTCGCGACGAAAATCTGCTGCTTGCCGTCCGTGCGGATGACGTTCAAAAGCTCGTCGCCGTCGTCGATGTTGATGGCGTTGATGCCGTTGACGCGAATGTTTTGATATTCGCTCAGCAGCGTTTTCTTAATCACGCCGAGCTTCGTCACCATCGTCAGGTAAATTTCTTCGCTGAAATCGCGCACCGGCATGACCGCCACGAGTTTTCTCTCCGAAGAAATCTGGATGAGATTCACCAGCGCCTTGCCGCGCGCCGACGGGTCGGCTTCGGGAATCTCGTGGACTTTCATTTTATAAACCTGTCCGTCGTCGGTGAAAATCATCAGGAAATTGTGCGTCGAAGCCGTAAACAGATGCTCGACGAAATCCTCGTTTTTCGCCTTCGCGCCCAGGCGACCTTTGCCGCCGCGACCCTGTTTCGAGTAGATGGCGACCGGCGTGCGTTTGATGTAGCCGGCTTTGGTGACGGTAATCGCCACTTCTTCGTCCGGAATCAAATCTTCTATTTTCAGCTCGATGCCCGCGTCGATGATTTCGGTTCGACGCGCGTCGCCGAAGTTTTTCCTGACTTCCTGCAGCTCGTCGATGATAACCTGCCGCAAAAGCTGTTCGTTGGCGAGAATCGCTTCCAGCTCGCTGATAAATTTCAAAATCGCTTCCAGCTCGTCGATGATTTTCTGGCGTTCCAGGGCGGAAAGGCGACGCAGCTGCAAATCGAGAATCGCCTGCGCCTGAATGTCGGAAAACCTGAGACGCGAGACGACTTTCTGCAAATCCTGCAAAAATCCGGCGAGCGTTTTATCAGCCGGCGCGCCGTTCCATTTTTTGACTTCCATCAGCGTGCCGTATTTTCCGGTCAGCCACGCTTTCGCTTCGTCGACCGAGCGCGAATTGCGAATCAGCGGAATAATGTAATCGAGCGCGTCGATGGCTTTGTGCAAGCCTTCCAGAATATGCGCGCGCGCGCGGGCTTTTTTAAGCTCGTATTCGGTGCGGCGGCGGACGACTTCGCGGCGAAATTCGACGAAGGCTTCGAGAATCTGCTTGAGATTCATCACGCGCGGCTGCCCGTCGATAATCGCCAGATTGATGATGCCGAACGACGACTGCATCGGCGTTAATTTATAAAGCTTGTTCAAAACCACCTGCGGCACGGCATCGCGTTTGAGTTCAATGACGATGCGCATTCCCTCGCGGTTCGATTCGTCGCGCAGCTCCGAAATACCGTCGAGTCTTTTCTCGTGAACCAGCTCGGCGATTTTTTCGATTAAGCGCGCCTTGTTGACCTGATACGGAATTTCGGTGACGACGATGGCGTCTTTTTCGCGCTCGCCGCGACCGATGCGGTCGATTCCCGCCTTGGCGCGGATTTGCAGGATTCCGCGACCCTCGCGATACGCTTTGTGAATCTCCTCGCGCCCGTAGATAAAGCCGCCGGTCGGAAAATCCGGTCCCGGAACGAGCCTGATAAGCTGGTCAATCGTGATGTCCGGGTTTTTGACCAGCTCGATGGTCGCCGTTAAAATTTCAGCCAGATTATGCGGCGGAATTTTCGTCGCCATGCCGACGGCGATGCCTTCCGAGCCGTTGATGAGCAGAAGCGGCACGCGCGTCGGCAAAACTTTCGGCTCGGATAACGACTCGTCGTAGTTCGGCTGAAAATCGACGGTTTCCTTTTCGATGTCCGCCATGATTTCCGAAGTCAGCTTTTGCATCCGAACCTCGGTGTAGCGCATCGCCGCCGCATAGTCGCCGTCAATCGAGCCGAAGTTTCCCTGCCCGTCGACCAGCGTGTAGCGCATCGAAAAATCCTGCGCCAGCCGCACAATCGCGTCGTAAACCGCGGTGTCGCCGTGCGGGTGATATTTGCCGATGACGTCGCCGACGACGCGCGCCGATTTTTTATACGGCTTGCTGTGCGTGTTGCCGAGCTCGTGCATCGCCCAGAGGACGCGGCGGTGAACCGGCTTCAGCCCGTCGCGCACGTCCGGCAGGGCGCGCCCGATGATGACCGACATCGCGTAGTCCAGATACGAGCGCCGCATCTCGTCTTCGATGTTGACTTGATTACGTTCTAAAATTGTTTCCATTTAAATACCTTTCCAGTAATAGTAGTTGTTCCTGCTTGTACCAGTCGTAAATCCCTTTTGATTTTCTAAGTGCTGGTGAGTTTGGCAAAAGGCGCGAGACACAAATAAAATCTTGTCATTTATTCACTTTTAATGTATATTATTTTACAGGATTTTGCCCTGTTTGGCAACCTGCCCGATTGGTTCGCAAAAGAGTTCTAACCTGTTCTCCTTTCAAAATTTAAAGTCTTTAATTTCGTCAAAATCTTTAACTAATCCGAGGTTTATTCAATATGCCTTCGCCAACTATTACAACCGCCGAAAAGGACGAGCGCCGGATGCAGCGAATCGGACTTTCTCTGCCGATTCGCGTGGAATACAAAGTCAACAAAACCATTTCGTGGTCGGAAGTCACGCGCCTGCGCGACATTTCCACCTTCGGCGCGGGCTTTACGCTGCCGCGTCCCGTCAAGCGCGGGCGTCTCATCCTGATGACGATTCCGCTGCCGCGCCAGCTTCGCTGTTACGATTTTATGGAGCCGCAATACCGCGTCTACGGCTTGGTCAGAACCTGCATCGCGAGCCGGAAAAACGCGACGACGCCCGAAATTTACTCTATCGGAGCGGCTTTTATAGGCAAATATCCGCCGGTCAGCTACGCGGAAGACCCTTCGACGCTCTACGACATAAAGACTCACCGCGAAGAAGGCACGCTCTGGCAGATTACGACCGCCGCGAGCAATCCGGACGAAAGTCACCTGCCGAAAGAGCATCGTCGTCACACGCGCTTTCAGATTCCGGTCAATATTATGCTCGAAACGCTGGACGAAGAAGGACGGGCGCTGGCGGGCGAGATTAGCGTTACGGAAAACATCAGCCTGGGCGGCGCGTCGGTTTTTACCAGTTTGCAGGCGGAAATCGGCTCGTTTCTGCGCGTGACCAGCGAGCAGTACAACGTTTCGATAGTTTCCGTCGTGCGCGGCAAGCGCGTCGGACCCGACAGCATCCCGCGCCTGCACATCGAATTTATCGACCGGTTCTTTCCGCTCGAAGGAATCGACTAAGCAGGCGAATGCCGTTGATTTTTACTGAATCAACGGCGACACGTGATAGTTTCGACGCGCCGGCGCTGCTCCGCAAACGGAAATCGGCGAGAACTTGCCTTTAAAACTTCATGCGGAATCCGTTTACGCCGGTTTTCCCGTTGAAGGTATGGCGGTAAATTAGTTATTCTTAACGCTGTAAAATAAATTTCTTAAATTTCGCGTGAAAGAATCAACCCAATCCAAATATCCTTCGCCGCTTGTTATGGAGCCGCTGCGCGTTTTCTTGCGTTTTGTCACCAAACTTTTCTGGCGCATAGAGTTTCACAACACGGAAAACATTCCGCAGAATCTGGAAGGCGGATTGCTCGTCGTGCCGAATCACCAGAGCTATTTCGACCCGTTCTGGATTTGCATCCCGATTAAGCGCAAGTATCGTTTTATGGCTTGGGACAAGGCGTTCGAATGGTTTCTGGTCGGCGACGTGATACGCTATCTCGGCGCGTTTCCGGTAAATCTGGAACGCGCCGGCAAAGAAGCTTTTAAACAGGCGGTCAAAGCCTTGAAGGAAGGCGCGACGCTGATGATTTTTCCGGAAGGCGCGCGCGAATTTTCCGACGGCAAAATGCTGGAATTCAAAAGCGGCGCGGTAAAAATCGCGATGCTGGCTGGCGTGCCTATCCTGCCCGTCACGATTCGCGGCGGAAACAAGGTCTGGGCGCAGGATATGAAATACCCGCGCGCCGGCAAAGTCGAAATTTTTTATCACCCGGTAATGGAAATTCCGCGCGACGCCCGCGACAAACGCGAGCTGATTGACGAATTAACCGACAGGCTGGAAGAAATTATTAAAAGTAAAATGTAAAATTATCAGGAGCCGGAAGACACGAAACGAAAGTCGGCAGCTTGCAGACATAAAATCGCCGGTTCGATTTTCATTCAATCAACTACTGATTTCCGTCTTTCGTCTTCTCTCTACTCCTGGGTCGGTCTGGGCATCGGCGCGGTCGGCGGCTGCGGGTGGTCGGATTTCGGCATTGCGCGCCGGTGCAGCTCCATCACTTTTCTGAGTTTTTCTCTTTGTTCGGGCGTCATCCGGCGCATTTGTTCGGGCGTGATAATCGGACGGATGTTATAAACACTGCCGGGACCGGGTTTGATCTTCGGATTTTTAAACTTGACGACGCCGTTTTCGTCGATTATCACGTCTTTGGTTTCAATTCTGTTTCCGTTCGTTCTCACCTCATCTTCGCCTATATTTTCATCCGTGTTTTGAACGACGGTAGTCTCGCGCCGGGTCGGCTGCGGCGGCTTCGCGTCTCTGGAATTATTTCTCGCGGCTGGCTGCGATTCGATAGCCGTTTTCTCATCCGTTTTTGCAGTCGTCACGGATTCTTTTTTCGTCGCCGGCGTTTCGCCCGTCGGAAAGTTCGCCGCCGGAGTGTTTGCGTTTGCGGGGGGAATATCGTTGACGGAGTCGGCGACGACCGCGTTGCCGTCTTTCGATTCGGTTTTCGGCGCGTCCGCCAGATTTAGCCGCGGCGTTTCGGCGTTAAAAGCCTCGCTCCGCCTGAACATTTCCGGTTTGAAAACATACAAAGCCGACGCCAGCGCGCCCGCCACCAGAAGTCCAATCAGCGCGACCGCGCCGACCGCGAAACGGCTTTTCCGGTTGCCGGCAACCGGCGTCTGCGTCATTTCGGCGAGCGGCGCGACCGTGGCGACATTCGATTTATTCGGGCTCGATTCGCCTTTGACGACGTTTGTTCTGACCGAAGTTTCGTCTTCGGTCACGGTCTGCCTGGATAAATCGGCGACCGGCATAATCGACGTATTCAGCTCGGAAGACGAAGCGCGCGCCCCGTCTGCCATCACCGCCGTTTTCTGCGTGAAAAGGCTGGCGGTCGAAGAGGCGTCGGCAATAGGGACGGCGGTTTGATATTCGTCCGCGTCGGTAATATGCACGCCGTCGCGCAAAAGCTGGCGCATGGCGGCGGCTGACGACGGGCGATGATTGGCGTTTAAAGCCATCGCGCGATTTAAAACGTCCGCCACGCCGACCGAAATTTTCGGGTTGATGCGATGCGCCGGAACGAGCGGGTCTTTTTCGCCGTTTAAAACGCTCATCGCGCGCGTCAGCGCATCGGACGGCGGCGCGCCGGTCATTAGGTGATAAAGCGTCGCGGCTAAGGAATATAAATCGCTGCGCGGGTCGGTTCCCGTGCCCTGAATCTGTTCGAGCGAAGCGTAATTGCGCGAATAGCCGAAGACGCTTTTCGCGGCGGTCAGCGATTCGGCGTTCGTCACGCTGCCTTTCGCCAGACCGAAATCGAGCAGGATAATCTGCCCGCGCGGCGTCAGTTTCAAATTCTGCGGTTTGATGTCGCGATGAATGACG
>DATHBC010000482.1:0-5543 GCA_035296345.1 Pyrinomonadaceae bacterium
TAATTTTTTTTCACTTTATGCGCTAATAATTTTTCTAAGTTGTTGATTTTATTAAAAGGCAATTTTCAGTTTATGAGCTATCTCACATAGTGCGCATATGATGAAATTTCGATTGGAGTGTGAGTATCACTTAGGACGTAAAATGAAACTGATATTCTTCGCGCTTATTGTTAGTTGACGCATAAATTAGAAATGCGAGGGAGTACACGATATATGACTATATCCAGCTTACTCCTTTTTCCAAACTACTGAATCCATCGGCGGAAAGCTTTATAGCTTATTGTTACCACATCCTTCAGCAATCAGCTCGGTAAATTTTGCTCATCATCTATTAAAACATCAACTGAAGTCTCAGCTAACTGTGCGTAGCGCAGCAACACAGGTAGTGGCGGCTCCCGCCTGCCAAGCTCATTTTAGGCAGTATCAACTGAATCTTTTATAGTAGTCACCAATCTTTCCAAATTGGATTTTCTGCTAAAAACCAAATTAGAAATTAAGGGACAAAATAGAAATCCTTATTTACTCCTAAAACAGGTAACACAAAAAGTGCAAACTTGAAGAAATTTTCATTATACGCGCTAAAAATAGCAGAAAATTTCACTTTATGCGCTACGCTTTTTTCACATTATGCACGAATATCTTTTCTAAGTCGTTGATTTTGCTGGAAGGCGAATTTCGCTTTATGCGCAATCTCACAGTAAATGCTGTTAAATGATTTTTCAAATACTCACATTCAGTAGGTGAAATCAGCGCTATTGCTAAAGTCAGGAATGTCCGCTGCAACTCTCTATTTGCCTATGCTGAGTCGAACCGGAAGCTGCATAAATTTAATCCTTGTTTATTTCTACGATTTTGCCGTAGAATAGATTTTGGTGATTTTTCTAAATTGCCAAGTCCGTTTATCGTTTAATTCCATCCTCGCAATCCAGCCTAAATCGTTTTCGCTTTTGCATAAACGCAATTTTCCTATGAGATTTCTGCTTTTCCTCGGCAATATATTGTGGCTTTCGATAGCTGTCGGCGGCGTTTTTTATCTGGCGCAATATGAAAACACGCCGGCGGATAAGAATGTTTCCTATCCGTTGACGTTCCCGCCGGAAAGCCGTCTCGGGCGTGACGCCGGGCGTCCGACGCTTCTCTTTTTTGCTCATCCGAAATGTCCCTGCACGCGGGCGAGTCTGCGCGAGCTGGAGCGTTTGACAGCGCAGGTTGACGGAAGATTGCAGGCATATGTAGTTTTTATCAAACCGAAAGGTGAAAGCGAAGAATGGATGGAAACCGACTTACGCACGAAAGCCGAAGCGATTCCGAATGTGCGCGTTGTGATTGATGAGGACGAGCGCGAAACCAGGATTTTCGGCGCGCAGACATCGGGTCTGACACTGCTTTACGACCGCGACGGAAATTTACGATTTGACGGCGGAATTACGGCTGCACGCGCGCACGAGGGCGACAATGCGGGAAGCCGCGCGATTTTTGAAATCATTACGAAAGATGTCTTTAAAACAACGGAGACCGCTGTATTCGGCTGTCCGCTTCATAAAAAAGATTGTCAGGGCGGGTTAATGGAAAATACACAATAATAAAGCGTCAGATAGAGCCGATGAATAGAAATGAAAAGGTCGATTAAAGGACAAGCCGAACAAATCTACGCCGAGCATCAACAGCAAATCTACCGGCAAACCGACCGGATGTTTGCCGTTTTGATGGCAATTCAATGGGTGGCGGGCATCATTGCAGCTTTGGTAATTTCGCCTCGAACCTGGATTGGGCAAACCAGCGAAATTCATATTCATGTCTGGGCGGCTGTCTTTCTCGGCGGCATTATCAGCTTTTTCCCGATTCTGCTGGCGGTTTTGCGTCCCGGAGATGCGCTGACGCGCTACACGATTGCCGTCGGGCAGATGCTTATGTCGAGCCTCCTGATTCATCTGAGCGGCGGTCGCATCGAAACGCATTTTCACGTCTTCGGCTCGCTGGCTTTTCTTTCGTTTTACCGCAACTGGCGGGTGCTGCTGCCGGCAACGGCGGTCGTTGCGCTCGACCATATGCTGCGCGGCATCTTTTATCCGCAGTCGGTTTTCGGCATTTTATCGCCGGAAAGCTGGCGCTGGCTCGAACACGCGGCGTGGGTTTTGTTTGAAGACGTTTTCCTGATTTTATCTTGCCTGCGCGGGCAGAAGGAAATGCGCCAGATTGCCGAAAACACGGCTCAGCTAGACGCTAACGAAGCCCGTTACCGCATCGTCACTAATTCGGCTTCGGACGCGATTATTACGGTTGATGAGACGGGTACGATTTTGTTTGTCAATAAAACCGCCGAAAGGATTTTCGGCTACGAAGCGGCGGAATTAATCGGCGAAAAATTCTTCAAACTGATGCCGAAAAAAATGCGCCCGAAAATAGAACGCTTTATGATGAGCGGAAAGCGAAATACTTTCACGCAGGCGGTTGAAGTTCCGGCACAGCGCAAAGACGGAAACGAGTTTTTAATCGAAATCACATTCGGCGAGTATAATTCAGACGGCGAGAGATTATTTACCGCCGTCGTGCGCGACGTCACCGAGCGCAAGCTGGAGGAAGAAGCATTGAGAAAATCCGAAGAATACCGCAATCTCTTCAAGCTCGCTAACGACGCCATTATCATCTTCGAGCCGGAAGGCGAAATCATTCTCGACGTCAATGATTACGCCTGCAAAATGTACGGTTATGCGCGCGAGGAGTTAATCGGAATCAGCTTAAAGGACATTTCCGAAAATATCCGGAAAGGCGAGCAGCGTCTTGCCAGACTTCTAAAGCAGGAAACGCTCGAATCGTTTGAAACCGTTCATTTTCAAAAAGGCGGAACGCCGATTAATGTTCTGATAAACGCCTCGATTATCGAATTTGAAGGAAAGCCGGCGGTGATGAGCATCAATCGCGACGTGACCGCCCGCATCAAGGCGGACACCGCGCTGCGCGAAAGCGAATACAAGCTTCGCACATTGATTGAAAATATGAGCGAAGGCTTGCTTCATCTGGACGAAAACGACTGTATTATCTTCACCAATAATCGATTCCGCGAAATGACCGGCTACCGCGAAGAAGAATTAGCCGGACAGAACGCTTCAGCATTGCTGCTCGACGACGAAGGGCGCAAGATTGTCGAAAAAGCCAACCAGCGACGTCGTCAGGGACTTTCGGAAAATTACGAGCTACAACTGCGGACGGCTCAAGGCAAAATGATTTGGTCTTTAGCCGGCGCGGTTCCGACATTTGACGAAACCGGCAAAATCGTCGGCTCGATGAGCGTGCATACCGATATTACGGAGCGTAAGCGCGCCGAAGAACAACTGCTTCACAACGCGATGCACGATGCGCTGACCGGATTGCCGAACCGCTCGCTTTTCCTCGAACATCTGCGCCGCGCGATGGGACATTCGCCGCTCCGGAAAAAGACTTTCGCCGTGCTGTTTCTGGATTTTGACGGCTTTAAATTAATTAACGATTCGCTCGGACATCTGGAAGGCGACATGCTTCTGAAAATGATTGCGCGGCGACTGGAATCCCTGCTGCGCGGCGACGACGTGGTGGCGCGGCTCGGCGGAGACGAATTTACCATTCTGCTCGATGAACTGACCGGCTCGAAAGACGTTTTGTTTGTCGTCGAAAGAATCAAAGACATGTTCAAGGAGCCTTTCAATCTGGGCGGGCGCGAGGTTTTTATCAGCTCCAGCATCGGAATCGTCCTGCGCGACGCTAAATATAAAACGCCGGAAGATATGCTGCGCGATGCCGATATAGCGATGTATCGCGCCAAATCGAGCGGCAAAGGTCGGCACGAAATTTTCAATAAGGCGATGCGCGACGAGGTCAGCAATCGCCTGCGGCTCGAAACCGAGCTGCGACTGGCGCTCGAACGAGGCGAATTTTCCGTTTTCTATCAACCGATTATGCAGATTGCCGATAATCAGTTAATCGGCTTCGAGGCATTGGTTCGCTGGCTTCACCCCGGGCGCGGACAGATAATGCCGGGCGAATTTATCCCGATTGCCGAAGAAACCGGATTGATTGTTCCGCTCGGCGAGTGGATTCTGCGCGAAAGCTGCCGCCAGGTGCGCGAGTGGCAGCAGCGTTTTCCTGCCAGGGGCGATTTAACAATCAGCGTTAATCTTTCGTGCAAACAGTTTATGCAGCATGATTTAGCTGACCGAGTCGCCGAAATTTTAAGAGAAACCGGGCTGGAAGCGCGATTTCTGCGGCTGGAAGTAACCGAAAGCCACGTGATGGAAAACAGCCAGATGGCAATTACGATTATGAATCGCCTGCGCGAGCTCGGCGTCCAGCTTTCGATAGACGATTTCGGGACGGGTTATTCTTCTTTAAGCTATCTGCAACGCCTGCCGATTAACTATCTGAAAATCGACCGTTCTTTTGTCAACGTGATGAATTCCAATCACGAAAACGGCGAGATTGTCCGCGCCATCATCATGCTGGCAAAAAATTTAAACATGCAGGTCATTGCCGAAGGAATCGAAACCGAAGAACAGGCTCTGCAATTGATTAATCTGGATTGCCCTTTCGGACAAGGCTTTCTTTATTCCAAACCGACCAATGCCGCACAGGCGGAAGCCATTCTCGAAAACGCTCTGCCGTTAAATACTTTACCTGAGCTGGCGAATTTAAATTTCGATTCAGTCAACTAGAATTTATTTCAAAACCAATGCACTTCGAAAAGCGTCGAATAAGCTAAAGATTTCGACGCTTTTTCGTGCTTCAGCGGCAGGATATTTTCATTATATGCGCTGAAAACAGCAAAAATTTTCACTGCAAGCTTTTTGTCTTGCCCGGCAGAATCATCAGAAAAATAAATAAAAAAAATGGCTGAAATTTTAAGGCATAAAATGACTTTTGCAGCTTCCAGCCGGTTACTCAAAATTAGCAGCTCCGCCGCCGGCTTTAATCAATCAGCGGCGGCATTAGCTGCGGAAAGCCGCGTTGATGCCAGTATGGATAGACGGGCGTGGTTTCGCTGGCTTTATCGAGGCGGGCGATTTGTTCTTTGCTCAGGTTCCAGCCGACGGCTTCCAGATTTTGTTTGAGTTGCGCTTCGTCGCGCGCGCCGATGACGATGCTCACAACGGAAGGGCGCTGCAAAAGCCAGTTTAGGGCGACCTGCGCAACGGTTTTGCCGATTTCGGCGGCAATCGCGTCCATCTCGTCCACCAGATTAAAAAGAAATTCTTCGGCGACAGCCGGACCGAGAGTTCCGCCCTGAGCAATCCGCGTGTTTGACGGGGGAACGGGATGGTTGCGGCGGACTTTTCCGCTCAGGCGACCCGAAGCCAAGCCGCCCCAGATGACGGCTCCGACCTTCTGGTCAAGGGCAAGCGGCATCAATTCCCATTCGTATTCGCGATTGAGCAGCGAGTAGGCGACCTGATGCGCGACGTAGCTCGCCCAGCCGTATTTTTCGGAAACGGCGAGCGATTTCATCAGATGCCAGCCCGAGAAATTGGAGCAGCCGACGTAACGGATTTTTCCGCTTTGCATCAAATCGTCCA
>DATHBC010000483.1:0-5325 GCA_035296345.1 Pyrinomonadaceae bacterium
AAAGATCACGCCGCGGTCGCGGCCGCGAAGGAAGCCGCGATCCCGGACGATCGCGCTGGTCCGGAGCCGGGCACATTCTGGGGCCTGAAAGACGTCTCGTTTTCAGTCCAACCCGGCGAGATCGTCGGCATCGTCGGACGCAACGGCGCGGGCAAATCGACGCTGCTGAAAGTGCTCTCGCGCATTACCGAGCCGACCGCGGGCAAAATCGAATTATACGGTCGCATCGGCAGCCTTCTGGAAGTCGGAACGGGTTTTCATCCGGAACTGACCGGCAGAGAAAACATTTTCTTAAACGGCGCGATTTTAGGAATGCGGCAAACTGAAATCGCGAAAAAGTTTGAGGAAATCGTGGATTTTGCCGAGATTGAAAAATTTATCGACACGCCCGTTAAATTTTATTCCAGCGGAATGTACACGCGCCTCGCCTTTGCGGTGGCGGCGAATTTAGAGCCGGAAGTTTTGATTGTCGATGAAGTTTTAGCGGTCGGCGACGCCGAGTTTCAGAAAAAATGTCTGGGAAAAATGAAGTCGGTTTCCGATAAGGAAGGCAGGACGGTTTTGTTCGTCTCGCACAATATGATTGCGGTCAAAAACCTGTGCCAGCGCGCGCTTTACATGCAGAGAGGCGAATTGACGTTTGACGCCGACGCCGGCTCGGTCATCAATCATTACCTGCAAAACGGCGTCGAGATGGCTTCGCAGCGCGAGTGGACGGACGCCGAGATGCCGGGCAACGACAAGATAAAGGTGCGGCGCGTCGCCGTCTACGCCGAAAACAAATTGCCGGAAGACCCGATTTTAACGAGCGATAACGTCGTCATCGAGACCGAATTTTACAATCATCTGGACGGCGCGAAAATTGACGTGACGTGGGATTTGACCGACAATCAAGGCATTCACGTCGCGCATATCGGCACGGTCTGCATGAACGGCGAGGAAATGAAAAAAGGTTTTTACCGGACGGTCGGCGTTTTTCCGGGAAACGTTCTGAACTCGAAAAAATATATTCTGAGCATCATGTTCGGGCAAAATCAGCGCGTGCCGCTTCTGCGAATGGAAGAAACTTTAGTCTTCGACGTGGAAGACAATATGCGCACGCGCGACAGCAATTTCAGCCAGTTTCCGGGCGTCATTCACCCGATTTGCGACTGGCGCACGGCGAAGCTCTAAACGAAAGAACGCAATCGTAATTATTTATTGATATAACGCGAGGTAACATTTTGTCGGGACAATATAAATCGCCGCGGGAAGCGGGTAAACTGGTTATCGTCGGCATCGGCGAAACCGCCGAGCTGGCTTACGAGTATTTCAAATACGATTCGCCGCACGAGGTGGTCGGTTTCGCCGTCGAGTCGGCTTACAAAGACCGCGACGAATTTTTCGGCTTGCCGGTCGTCGCCTTCGAGGAAATCGAAAAACATTTCAGCCCCGCGGAGCATCTGGCTTTCGCCGCCATTTCCTACACGCAGCTAAACCGCGTGCGCGCGCGGATTTTTAAAACTTTAAAGGAAAAGGGCTACACCTGCGCGTCTTACGTCAGCAGCCGCGCCTTTGTCTGGCACAACGCGGAAATCGGCGAAAACTGTTTTATTTTTGAAAACAACGTCGTCCAGTACAAAGTTAAAATCGGCAACAACGTCGTTTTGTGGAGCGGCAATCACATCGGGCATCAGACCGTCATCGAGGACAACGTTTTTATCTCGTCGCACGTCGTCGTTTCCGGCTACTGCGAAGTCGGCGCAAATTCGTTTATGGGCGTCAACAGCAGCGTCGCAAACGACGTTCGCATTGCGCCCGACAACATCATCGCGATGGGCGCGGTCATTCACAAACACACCGAGCCGCGCCGGATTTACAAAGGAAATCCCGGCAAACCGGACGAGACCAAAGACAGCTTTGCCGTGATGAAAGTCAAGGAAGAAACCGAAACTGAAACGGCGGCGACGGGAGAAAACGCGAATCGATGAAGTGGAATAAACAGGGCTTGATTTACGTGCCGGACGGCAGTTTGCCGTGGGCGAAAAAATACGCTTTTCCGCCCGTGCCGTATTTTATCAGCGATGACGTTTTACGAATTTATCTGGCGTTTTGCGATGAAAACATGGTCGGTCGCGCCGCTTACGTCGACGTTTCGCCCGACGACCCGAAAAAGGTTCTGAAAGTTTCCGAAAAACCGGTTCTCGACATCGGGCAGCCCGGCGCGTTTGACGAAAACGGCTTACTGCCGACGACCGTGATGAAAGTCGGCGACGAAATCTGGATGTATTACGTCGGCTATCAGCTCGGAATGAAGGTTCGTTATTATCAGTTTCAGGGTTTAGCCGTAAGTAAAGACGGCGGCGAGACTTTCGAGCGGCGTTTGAAAGTTCCGGTCATTGACAGAAGCGACGCGGAAATGCTCAATCGCACCTCGGCGCACGTCCGGCACGACGGCGAAAAATTTCAGATGTGGTACGTCGGCGGAAGCGGCTGGACACAGTCGGGCGATAAATACCTGCCCGTTTATAATATTAAATATCTGGAATCGGCGGACGGCGTGAACTGGGGCGACGAAGGCTCGGTCGCGATTGATTTCAAGGACGCGGACGAGCACGCGCTCGGCAAGCCTTTTATAATTCACGCCGAAGGCAGATACCGGATGTTTTTCTCGTCGCGCACCTATTCGAAAAAGGCTTATCGCATCGGCTACGCCGAATCCGACGATTGCCTGAACTGGACGCGGAAAGATGAAGAAGTCGGCATCGACGTTTCCGAGTCGGGATGGGATTCCGAGTCGATGTCTTACGCGAGCGTGATTCAATACCGAGACCGTTATTATATGTTTTATAACGGCAATAATCTGGGCGAAACCGGTTTCGGCTACGCGGTTCTGGAGCAATGGTAGAAACAGCGGCGACAATCGAAACGACGGAAGCGGCGGCGACGATTCGCGTCGAGCGTTACGCGGGCGAGCGCAGCGCCGAGTGGAACGAGTTCGTCAAAAACTCGAAAAACGGCACGTTTCTTTTCGACCGCAATTACATGGATTATCACGCCGACCGTTTCACCGATTGCTCGCTGATGTTTCGCGGCGCGGACGATAAATTAATCGCCGTGATGCCCGCGAATCTGAAGGACGACGCGCTGGTTTCGCACGGCGGCTTGACGTTCGGCGGCGTGGTTTCGAATCAGCGCATGAAAACGCCGATGATGCTGGAAATCTTCGAAAGCTTAATCGAATTTGCCGAAACGGCGGGCGCGAGGCGAATCGTTTACAAAGCCGTCCCGCACATTTATCACGCGCAGGCGGCGGAAGAAGATTTATACGCGCTGTTTCGCCGCGACGCGCAGCTCGTCAGGCGCGAGGCTTCGACGACGATTAATCTGCAGGAAAGATTATCGGTCAGCAAAGGTCGCAAATGGACGATTAATCAAAGCCGGAAAAATAAAATCGAAGTGCGCGAAAGCGGCGATTTTGAAACGTTCATGCGTCTCGAAGCCGAAGTGCTGGCGGCGAAATACAACGTCGTTCCGGTTCACACGGCGGCGGAAATGCATCTTCTGGCGGAACGCTTTCCGGACAATATAAAACTTTTCGGCGCGTTTCTCGGTGACGAAATGCTGGCGGGCGCAATCGTCTACGCCAGCCCGACGGTCGCGCACGCGCAATATATGGCGGCAAACGCCGAAGGCAAACAGTTATTCGCGCTCGACGCGATTCTGCACGAATTGATTAGCGCGCGCTACAGCGAAAAACGCTATTTCGATTTCGGCATCTCGACCGAGCGGCAAGGGCGATATTTAAATGTCGGCTTGGTCGAATACAAGGAAAGCTGGGGCGGGCGGGCGACCGTCTACGATACTTATGAAATCGCGCTCGCTTAAATAGGGCGGGCGCGGCGCGAAGGCTAAAAAACTGGTGATTAAGCTATTATGGAATCCCTGATTGAACGATGTCGATTGATTGATTTGCCGGTCATCACCGACCCGCGCGGGAACCTGACTTTTATCGAATGCAACCGGCATATCCCGTTTGAAATCAAGCGTGTTTATTATCTTTACGACGTGCCGGGCGGAGCCGAGCGCGCCGGTCACGGGCACAAAAAACTGGAGCAGCTCGTCATTGCGATGTCGGGCAGCTTCGACATCGTGCTCGACGACGGCTTTCAGAAAAAGCGGTTTCATCTGAACCGCTCTTATCAGGGGCTTTACGTCTGCCCGATGATGTGGCGCGACATAGACAATTTTTCGGGCGGCTCGGTCTGCATGGTGCTGGCTTCTGATTTTTACGACGAGGACGATTATTTTCGTCATTACCCGGATTTCTTGCGCGCGGCGCGGGAGGCAAAACAAAAATAGCGATGAAAGTTCCGTTTCTGGATTTAAAAGCCGTCTATTCGGAAATCAAAGACGAGCTGGACGAAGCATACGCGCGCGTGATGAGCTCGGGCTGGTATATTCTCGGCGCGGAAGTCGAGGCTTTTGAAAACGAATTTGCCGCCTATTGCGGCGCGAAACACTGCATCGGCGTCGCCAACGGCTTGGACGCGCTGCACCTGGTCTTGCGCGGTTACGGCATCGGCGAAGGCGACGAAGTTATCGTCCCGGCAAACACTTACATCGCCACGTGGCTCGCCGTTTCATACGCCGGAGCGACGCCCGTCGCGGTCGAGCCGGACATCGAAACTTATAATCTCGACCCGCGGAAAATCGAAGCGGCAATCACGCCGCGAACGCGCGCGATAATGCCCGTTCACCTTTACGGGCAGCCCGCCGCGATGGACGCGCTAAACGAAATCGCCCGAAAACATCATTTAAAAGTTATCGAAGACGCGGCGCAGGCGCAGGGCGCGCGTTATAAAAATCGTCCGACCGGCTCTCTTTCCGACGCCGCCGGATTCAGCTTTTATCCGGGCAAAAATCTCGGCGCTTTCGGCGACGCCGGCGCGGTTGTGACAAGCGACGATGAATTGGCGGACGCGGTTCGGCTGCTGAGAAATTACGGCTCGCGCGTGAAATATCACAACGAAGTCAAAGGTTTTAACTCGCGTTTAGACCCGCTGCAAGCCGCGTTTCTGTCGGTCAAGCTCAGGCATCTGGACGATTGGAACGCGCGGCGGCGAAAGATTGCGCGAAAATATATCGAAGCTTTGTCGGATTGCTCGAAAATCGTTCTGCCCGTACTCGAAGAAGAAGCCGAATCGGTCTGGCATCTGTTCGTCGTCCGGTGCGCCGAGCGCGAGCGTTTGCAGAATTTTTTGAAAGAGCGCGGCGTCGAAACCTTGATTCACTATCCCGTGCCGCCGCACCTGTCCGAAGCTTACGGGCGGGCTTTCGCGGCAA
>DATHBC010000484.1:0-5387 GCA_035296345.1 Pyrinomonadaceae bacterium
GAATTCGTCGATAATCTTCCCGACGTCTGCCCTTTCAGCGTCATCGACGCCGGTTCGGAGCTTTCGCAATACAAAAATTACGGTTATGTTCAAATTAAATCCAAATGGCGGATGGTCGGAGAATAAGTATATCCGCGGAGAATAAATGAGCGTCGAAAAACAAATCGAGGAAGAGTTTCTGTCGATTCCCCTGCGCCCGCGCACGATGTTTTTTTACTCGGCGCGCACCGCGATACTCGAAAGCGTCAAGCAGGAGAGCCGGTTATTTTACGGGACGGTTCTCGATGTAGGCTGCGGCTTTATGCCTTATAAAAAAATAATCGAAGCCAATCCGAAGGTAGAAAAATATGTCGGGATGGATTTGGAAAAGCCGACTTATTACAATCAAATCGAGCCTGATTTGAAATGGAACGGGCGCGATATTCCGCTGGAAGATGAAAGCATGGATTGCGTGATGGCGACTGAATTTCTGGAACATTACGCCGAGCCGGAAAATGCTCTAAACGAAATCCGGCGCGTGCTCAAACCCGGCGGCAGATTGTTCGCCACCGTTCCCTTTATCTGGAATTTGCATGAAGTTCCGTACGACGAATACCGTTACACGCCGTATTCGATTGAGCGGCATTTCAGGAACGCCGGTTTCGGAGAGATAAAAATCAAGGCGCTGGGCGGCTGGAATTTGTCTTTCGCCCAGATGATAGGCTTGTGGGTGACATTCTCGAAAATGAGCCGGTTCACCAGAGCCGTCGCAAAAAAACTGCTGTTCCCGTTCTACGTCTGGCTGGTCAAAACCGACCGGAAGCCGAGCGGGTTTGACGGCTGGGATAATTCGATGTTTACGGGCTTGAGCATTACGGCGCGGAAATAATCCGGGCGACCGGGTTAAATTTCGACGTAATTCGGCTTTTATGAAGCGAATACTTTTTATTGGACACGAAGCCAGCCGTTCGGGCGCGCCGATGATTCTGCTGCATTTTCTGGAATGGCTCAAAGAAAACGATTCCTCGTTCGAGGCTGATTTGCTGCTGCTGCAGCCGGGCGGCGATTTGGAAGACGAATATCGAAAAGTAATAAATACCTACGTTCTGCCGCGAAAAGCCGAAAAACCGAGCCTCTTCCGGCGCGGCGCGAATTTTTTGAGAAAGAAGCTGCTGCGCGCGCCCGGGCTTCCCGATTTGCCGGTGTTTACGCGCCGCTACGACGTCGTGCTGGGCAACACGGTTATCTCGCTCGAATATTTGAAGTTGTTCAGGCAAAAAGGCTTTCGGACGATTTCGTGGCTGCACGAGCTGGATTTCGCCGTCAACCTGTTTTCGCGGGAAAAATTCATTGAGCTGTCGGCGGACGTCGACCGTTTTCTGGTCGTTTCAAAGGCGGTCGAAGAAATGCTGAAGCGGTTCGGAATCAGGAAAAAAACACACCAGGTTTACGGATTCTCGAAAGCGGGCGAGCCGCTCGCGACCGCCGCCGGCATCGAAGCCGTGAAAAAGGAGCTCGGCATTCCGCCGGACGCCTTTATTGTCGGCGCGAGCGGCACAATCGAATGGCGAAAGGGCGCGGACATATTTTTACAGGCGGCGCGCGCGTCGGCGGCAAGATGCGACGATATTTATTTCCTCTGGGTCGGCGGAAAATCGCCGTATTCGAGCGCGGAATACGACCGCGTGCGTTACGATTTCGAGCGGCTCGGACTGAAAGAAAAAGTAATTTTTACGGGACTTCAGAAAAATCCGCATAAGTTCTATGCGGCGATGGATTTGTTTGTGCTCACCTCGCGCGAAGACCCTTTTCCGCTGGTCTGTCTGGAAGCGGCGAGTCACGGAAAACCCACGATTTGTTTTGACAAAGCGGGCGGCATGACGGAATTTGTCGGCGCGGACGCGGGCGCGATTGTGCCTTACGGCGACATCGAAGCTTTATGCGAGAAAATAATTTATTTTTATGAAAACCCGGACGCGCTGCGCCGCACCGGCGAGGCGGCGCGCGCGAAGGTAAATTCCGAATTTTCGCCGGAAAAATCCTGCGCCCGGATTAAAGAAGTTTTGCTGGAAGCGCTCGCCGAGGCGGCGGATAATCGCTAGAATCTGGAAAGCGAACGATGAATATCTTCCAAAAGAAAACCCGGCGCGCCGTCGAGATTTGGCGCGAAAGAGGATTGAAAGCGCTCGGTCAGAGCTTGAAATTAAACTACCGTAAGCTGCGCGAGGCTCGAAAATATCAAAAATGGATTCGACGATTCGACGCTTTAACCGGCGAAGACCGGCGGAAAATCCGTCGAAAAATCGAGCTGTTTTCTCATAAGCCTTTAATTTCCGTTATCTTACCCGTTTACAACATCGACGAAAAATGGCTTCGCCTGTGCATTGAATCGGTGCGCAAACAGCTTTACGAAAACTGGGAGCTGTGCATCGCCGACGATTGCTCGCCGTCGCCGCACGTGCGCGAAATTCTCGCAGAATACGCCGCGCGCGACGCGCGCGTCAAAGTCGTTTTTCGCGAAAAAAACGGGCATATTTCCGCCGCTTCAAATTCCGCGCTGGCGCTTGCCGCGGGCGAATTTTCGGTGCTCTTAGACCACGACGACGAGCTTTCGGAACACGCTCTTTATTTTGTCGCCGATGAATTGAATCGTTTTCCGGAAACGGCGATGATTTACAGCGACGAAGATTTAATCGACCCGCAGGGCAGGCGTTATGAACCGAAATTCAAACCCGATTGGAGCCGGGATTTTATTTATTCGCTGAATTTAATCACGCATCTGTCGGCGTATCGAACCGATGTTTTACGGCAAATCGGCGGTTTCAGAATCGGCGCGGAAGGCAGCCAGGATTACGATTTGGCTCTGCGTGTGATAGAGCGGATTTCCCCGGCGCAAATCCGGCACATTCCGCAGATTCTCTATCACTGGCGGGCAATACAAGGCTCGGTCGCCTTGAGCGGCGACGAAAAACCTTACGCGGCGGAGCGCGCCCGCGAAGCTATCAGGGCGCATCTGGAAAGAACCGGAAAAAAAGCGCGGGTTACGCAGACCTTTTACAATCTGCACCGCGTCAGCTACGATTTGCCCGCCGATTTGCCGAAAATCAGCTTGATAACGACCGCCGCGAAAAACGAAAATATCGCCGCGCAGACCGATTACGAAAATCTGGAAATTCTAGCCGCCGAAACAACCTCGCCCGGCGAATCGAACGCCGAAATTTTCAATCGTCTGGCGCGGGCGGCGGGCGGCGAAATTCTGGTTTTTCTCGACGGCTCTTTCGCGGCGCGCGATTCGGGCTGGCTGAAAGAAATCGCCGGTTTCGCGCTGGAAAAAGAAATCGGCGCGGTCGGAGCGAAAATTTACAACCCGGACGAGACGATTCGGCACGCCGGAATCGTTCTGGGAATCGAAGGCTTTTTAGGATTTGCTCATCGCGGTTTGCCGGAAAACAGCGCCGGTTACCTGCAAAGAGCGCAGCTTGTCAATAATTTTTCGGCGGTCGCCAATTTACTGGCGACGCGGCGCGAAGTTTTTGAATTTCTGGAAGGCTTCGACGCCGGAAACTTCCGGAACGGTCTTTTCGACGTCGATTTTTGCCTGCGGCTGCGCGAAAAAAATCTGCGCGTCGTTTTAACGCCTTATGCGGAAATCGTGCAGCTTTCGGATTCGTCGACGGAAAAGATTCTGGACCGAAAAGATGCGTCGGCGGAGAGAGAAAACTTCAGGGCGCGCTGGAAGGATTTAATCGAAAACGACCCGTTTTACAATCCGAATTTATCCATCGAAAACGCGAGGTTTCAAATCAATCTTCCGCCGCGCGCGAAAAAAACATGGCGGGATTAAGCGGAAAAATCTTCCGGCTGCAAAATTTCCTTTACGGTTTTTTGCCGGAAATCGAAGATATAATTTAATTCTCCGCGCACAAAAAAATGGGCGACGTCGCCGAACGGTTCAAGCGGCAGGCGGTAGCGCACTTCGTCCTTTATCAAAGTTTTATTTTCATTTACTGCACTGAAAGTGTGCCGGTGAATCCATTGTTTGTAAGGGCTTTTCAGTGCTTCGTCCACAAACTCGAACGGCGGATTCCAGGTCGAAATCACGGTCTGCCACGTCAAAGAAAAACCGCGCAGACGCAGCCTATAATCTATTAACGCGCCTTTTTTAAGGTCAATCGGCTGCGGCGTGACGATGTGAAAATTCAGCTCGGGCGGCGTGATTCGTTCCAGGTTTCCCGCGTCGGCGAAAAACGCAAAAACTTTTTCGAGCGGTAAATCCAGCGTTAATTCTCTCGTCAGAATATGCTCTGCCATTTAAAAGTGAATAGTGAATAGTGAAAAGTGAATAGTGAAGAGGAATAAGAAGTTTCTTCTCACTATTCACTATTCACTATTCGCTTTTCACTAACTTAGTTTTTCCTGCTTTTCAGATATTCTTTCGGCAGCGGCGTTTCCGGCGTTTCGGCTTGCCAGTAAATCGTCATAATCCACCAGCGTTTGCCGTCGTTCAGAAGCTGTATGCTGTTGATGCCGCGCATAAAAGGCGTTTTATCGTCTTTTTTGTGAAACGATTCATAAGTCGAAAAAACATGCGCGATGTTGCCGAAAATCTCCGTGCGGCGCGCCATTTCTCTTTCGTAAAAGCCTTCTTTGGCAAAAAACGGCTCGTTGGCTTTGATGTAACCGTCCGGCGTCATGGCGCGAGCGCCGTAAACGCCCGTGTTCGGATTTTTGCCCGACGGAATCAGGCGCGCGTCGCGGTGAAACAGCGAGCGCATGCGGTTCCAGTCGCGCGGCTGCCCGGCGTCGCCGCTGATAACGTCGTAGACGGCTTTGATAATCGAGTCAATCGAGGCGACGTCCGCCGGATTTGCCTGCGGCGGCGGCATCGGCGTGGGCGTCGGTGTCGGAGCGGTTTCGGTCTGCTGCGCCATAACCGCGCCCGAAGCGAAAACGAGAACGAATAAAACAATCAAAAAATTTCTTTTCATAGTAAATTTAATTACGTCCGAAATACGCTTTGGTTTCAGTTTTGACCCAATAAATCAACTGCGGAACCGGAAAGGTATTTAAAACAGATTTTTGAGCGCGGAATGCGGAATTTATCCTTCATCGTTCCGCACGCATCGTTTAAAAAACGTTTCAGCCTTTTCGTTTTTCACTGAAATCAATTGTTGATGTTGTCTTTTTTATTCTCCAGCGCGTCCTGCAAATTCTGCGGCAGATTCGAGAAAAGGTTGTAGCCGGTTTTTCGCTCGATGTCGCGCACGGTCGTCCGATACGTTTGCCAGTCGGCGGTTTTGATGCCTTTCACGTTCGGCATATCGACGGCGATGACGCGCGTGTTTCTCCTGACCCGGCTTAAATCGTTGTTGCCCTGCGGCAAAACGACGATTATCTTAAAGCAGTTG
>DATHBC010000485.1:0-6683 GCA_035296345.1 Pyrinomonadaceae bacterium
TAATTCGTAATTCAAAAAATGGTATCGGTCTTTATCAAAACAAAAATTAAAATGACAGGCGAAAAAATGCGAAAAAACGTCGCTTTCATTAAGCAGAAATCCTTTGATTGAATTTGGGAAAGACTTGTGAGAAATTCTACAATGAACAGGGAACTACGAACAATGAACAACGAGCAATTTACCGAAGAAATTTGCCCGCGCTGCCAAGCCTCGCTGTTAAAAGAATGGCGGGATTTAACCGACGAGCAGAAATTTCTGGTCGAACGTCTGCCTCTGAACGCGGATTATCCGCCCGAAGAAAGAAAAAAACATCTCTATTGCCCGCGCTGCTGGCATGAAGTTCCCAATAACAGGGAAACGCGAGCGTGAATCAATTACGAATTACAAATTACGAATTACGAATGAAGGAAAATTTCTGATAAACATCTCGAATCTTTCTTCCAAGATAAACATCTCGAATCTTTCTTCCAATTCGTAATTCGTAATTTGTAATTCGTAATTCAAAAAATGGTATCGGTCTTTATCAAAACAAAAATGTTGCTGAAACAGTTATTTTTCGGCACGTCAACATTAAGACGCGAAGCAATAAAAAAAATCTGGATAAGTTGTATTTTTACTGATACAATCCGCACTGTATAGGCAGAATCAGATAGAATCAGGCTTTTTTCAAGGAGGGCTCCCAAAATGTCCGCTCGATTTTCTTCCGCCCACCGCGGAGCGCGGTCGTCGTGTGCTTCCGTCCTTTTAAGCTTAATCGTTTTTTCCGCCGCCGTTTTTTCGCAAACAATCGACCCGACTTTCGCGCCTGTTTTGCAGGATTTCTCCGAATCTTCCGGTTCTTCGAGGGCTTTGGTTTCGCTCGTGCAGCCGGACGGGAAAATCCTCGTCGGCGGAGTTTTTACGGTGGCGAGCGGACTGCCGCGCAGCGGAATCGCGCGTTTTAACCCTGACGGCACTCTCGACGCGGCTTTCGACGCGGGCGACATCAGCACGGTCGACACTCTGACGCACTTCGGCGACGGCGGCACGATTCAGGCGATTGCGCTTCAGCCGGACGGGAAAATCTTAATCGGCGGAAATTTTCGGCGCGGCAACGAGACGATTATTCGCGCCGTCGAGCGTCTGAACGCAAACGGCTCGCCGGACGCGACGTTCCAATCGCCGCTGATTAACGCCGGAGTTTTTGACATCGTCGTGCAGCCGGACGGGAAAATCATCGTCGGCGGGCAGTTTCAGATTTCAGCCGTCAATCCGGCAAACGGGCAGACGGTAAATTTCAGAAATCTGGCGCGGCTCAATGCGGACGGCTCTTTCGATTTCGGCTTCGCGGGGAACGGCTTGGACAGAATTCACGGCATTGTTCTGCTGCCGGACGGAAAAATCGTCACCGCGAACGATTCGCAAACCGGCTTGAATCCCAGCGTTCTGAATCTACATAACCCGAACGGCGGCGTTTTGGGCGAGCTGGCGCGATTTACCGGCGGCGGCGCGGAAGACCTCGAAATTCAGCCGGACGGAAAATACGTCGTTTCCGGTAATTTCACGCACGTCAACGGCAGCTTCCGGCGCCGCATCGCCAGAATAAACCCGGACGGCTCGCTCGATACGACCTTTAACACGGGCGAGGGATTCACCAACGGGCTTTCGGTCATCGACACGGCGATTGCGCCGGACGGTAAAATTTACATCGCCGGCGATTTTCAGATTTTTAACGACGCGACTCGCTGGCGCGTGGCGCGGCTTAATGCGAACGGTTCGATTGACGCGACCTTTAACACCAGCACGCCGCTTGCCGGAAACGTCGCCACCGTTTCGATTTTACCGGACGGCAGGCTTTTTATCGGCGGCGCTTTCCCGATGCCGCCCGCCGGAAATTTTTACAACAATATCGCCCGTCTGAACGCGGACGGCACGTATGACACGAATTTCAACAACGCCAACGTGACTTTTGAAGGCGAAGGCTACGCGATTCGGCAGCAGCCGGACGGCAAAGTTTTAATCGGCGGCACGATGACGGCGGCGAATGGATTGCTTGCCGACGGCATCACGCGCTACAACGGCGACGGCACTCTCGATTTAAATTTCTTCAGAAACCCGGACGGCGGAATCGTCTTTGATGTCGAGCGGCAATCGGACGGAAAAATTTTAATCGCCGAAGGCGGCGCGGGCGTTCTGCTGTTTCGTCTGAACCAGGACGGCACGCGCGACAGTTCCTTTTCCACGCCGTTCGTGCCGTTTTCCGCTTCGATTCAAAGACGCACCGAAATCAGAGCCGTCGCCGTGCAGCCGGATAATAAAATTCTGGTCGGCGGGCAGCTTATCACCGGCAGCGCAAGCAGCCCGTCGCTTTCCTCCCTGATACGCCTGAACGCGGACGGCAGCCGCGACACGACGTTTCCGCTGGTCGGCGCAACCGGCGGTAGTTTTGTTTACGACATCGCCATTCAACCGGACGGGAAAATCGTCATCGGCGGAAATTTCAGTCAATTAAACGGGCAATCGCTTCAGTTTTTAGCGCGCGTTAATCCAAACGGCACGATTGACACCGCTTTTAATCCGTCACCGCCCGCGACGGTCAAGGAACTCGATTTACAGCCGGACGGAAAAATCGTTTTTACCAGCGGGTCAAACGTTTTTCGGGTCAACGCCGGCGGCTCGTCCGACGCAGGTTTTTCGCCCGCCGCTTTTGACAGCAGCGGCGGCGTGGATTTGAATCTGCTGGAAGCTTTGCAGGTTTTGCCGAGCGGCAAAATCCTCGTCGGCGGAAATTTTATAAACGTTAATGGAACGCCGCGCTACCGCATCGCGCGTCTGAACGCCGACGGCTCGCTCGATGCGGGATTTAATCTGCCGGGCGGCGCGAATAATATCGTCTACGATTTTTCGCGGCAGGCGGACGGCAAAATTCTGGTTTCCGGCGCTTTCACGCGGCTCGGCGGTCAGCCGCGAATCGGCGCGGCGCGGCTGATTGAGCGAAACACGCAATTTGATTTCGATGGAGACGGACGAGCGGACGTTGCGGTTTATCGCGGTGGAAACTGGTTTATCCGGCAAAGCACGGCGGGCTTTTCAGCCGTACAATTCGGCATCTCGACCGATAAGCTCGTGCCCGCCGATTATGACGGCGACGGCAAGACCGATTTGGGCGTGTATCGCGAAGGAACGTGGTATCTGCTGCGCTCGCGGGCTGGTTTTACCGGATTTCAATTCGGCGCGGCAGGCGACATTCCGCAGCCGGGCGATTTCGACGGCGACGGCAAAGCCGATTTCGCGGTCTTTCGCCCGTCGGACGGCGTTTGGTATTTACAGCAAAGCACAGACGGTTTTACGGCTGTGCGCTTCGGACAAAACGGCGATAAGCCGGTGGCGGCTGATTTCGACGGCGACGGCAAAACCGACCCGGCGGTTTATCGCCCGGCGGACGGCACATGGTATGTTTCGCGCAGCCGGGACGGTTTTACCGCCGCGCAATTCGGCATCGGTTCGGATAAACCGGTCGTCGGCGATTATGACGGCGACCTGAAAGCGGATTACGCCGTTTATCGCGACGGCGTGTGGTATTTGTCGAGAAGCGCGCAGGGCTTTACCGCCGTGCAATTCGGCATTAATTCCGATGTCCCGACGCCGGGCGATTACGACGGCGACGGAAAAACCGATTTGGCGGTTTTCCGAGATGGAATCTGGTATTTGCTGCAAAGCGCGGCGGGTTTTGCGGGCGTTCAGTTCGGTCAGCCGGGCGATGTCGCCGTGCCTTCCGTCGCTGTGCCTTAAATATTAGAAAATACGGCTCGGCGTGTATTAATCCGGCGAGTTCAGGGACTGTGTTACTACGGAGACCGTAAACTGACGGGCGGGAAGCTTTTTTCGACTTTCCGCCGAAAAATCGGACAGGGGGCAGAAAAATGAAGATTGAAAAGAGCAGATTCTCTAATCTGGCGTTGTCATTTTTTATCGTATTGTTCGGCGCGGCGGGCTACGCGGCGGCGCAGACTTGCGACGTGACCTGGAGAAAGGCTGAAAATCCGCGCGTTATCACCAGTGCGACGACCATTCCCGCCAATCAGACCGTCTGCGTCGAACCGGGCGTGCGCGTTCAATTCGGCGCGGAGGGAAAAATCACGCTGTTCGGGCGAATGGCTGCCGTCGGCGCGGCAAACGACCGGATTATTTTTACGGGCGGGAACGTTTTTCCGAACCGTGTCGAGGTCGTCGGCTCAATCGATTTACGATTCGCGGACATTTCCGTTCCGCTGAACGTTAATCCCGGCGGCTCTCTGACTTGCCGCGACTGCAATTTTACGGCGCGCGGTATGGTGCTGACGCTGGACGGGATTATTTTCAGCTACATTCCGAAATTTATTCTCGTCGAAAACAGCGTGTTCGATTCGGACGAGGAATTTAATTCCGACAACGCCGCGTTTTATGTTTCGGACGCGACGATTGTTCTGCGCAACACGCAGTTTCGCAGCGGCGCGTTCTGCAATATCGGCAAATCCAATCTCCATTTCGACAACGTTACCTCGCAGAACGCCAGATTCGACGGCTTGACGTTTTTACAGGACGTTTTTCAGCCGCAGTTTCTCAATAATTTAAGCGTCACGAATGCGTCGGACGCCGGATTGCACCTGATGCTCGGAAATTTCGAAATCGGACCGAACGCGACGATTCAGAACAACGAGTTTCCGATTCGCGGCGGCGCGGGTCTGCTGCCGGGCAGCAACATTCCGGCGACGGGAAATCTGAACAACTGGATCGAACTGACCGGAATGCAGCCGTATTCGATTTTCGCTCCGTTTCAGATTCCGTACGTGACGGTCGGCGGCAGGCTCAGCAGCACGCAAATCCTGCCCGGCGTGACGCTGAAAGCCAGACCCGGCGCGATATTCGACACCTTCGGCAGCCCGCACGCCGAAGTTCTGGGCTTGCCGAACGCGCCGATTACCTTCGAACAGTTTACGCCGGGCGCTAAATGGACGGGTCTGGAGTTTTTTCAGGACGGCGACCGGATGGAATACGTCGTTTTTGACGGCAGCCAGCGCGGCGCTTATTCCTCAGTCGCCGGACATAATTCGGTTCAGTATTTCGACCAGATGATTTTTCGCAACAACGACGTCGCGCTCAATAACCAGAGCGGCGACCTGGTTTACGCGCAGGGAACTTTGTTCGCCAATAACGGCATCGCGGTTCGTTCGGAGGGAAACGCCAGCACGTATCGCCTGAGCGGCGAAACGAATCCGAATCTTTTTGAAAACAACGCGCTCGCCGTCCGCGCCGTCAACGGCGCAATCGTCGACGCTCGCTACAACTGGTGGAACTCGCCGACCGGTCCGACCGCGCCGCAGAATCCGGGCGGAACCGGCGACCCAATCGAAGGCAACGTGCAGTTTCAGCCTTTCCGCACCGCGCGCCCCGACCGCGCCGACCATCCTCCGGTCGTGCGCCTGCCGCGCCGCCCGTTTCTGCTGACCGCCGGAAGCTTTGAAGGCGTCATCGAGCCGGAACAAAAGGTGATTCTGCGATGGGACGCCTTTGACAATAACGCCATCGTCAAACATAAAATCCTGCTTTCGCTGAACGGCAATCAAAAGGAAAATTTTACCGTCGTCGCCGACAATCTGCCGGGCAGCGCGCGCGCGTATGAATTTACGATGCCGGCGTCGGCGGGAACGGCGGGCGGATTCAGAAAATTTATCCGCATCGTCGCGGTCGACGATAAAGGGCAGGAAGGCTTTGAAGAATTAAATGTTCAGGTCCCGACCGGGACGGAGCCGGGCGTGCTGCAAATTACGACGCCGCTCGGCGGGCAGACGTTTCGCGGCGGCAGCGAATTTAACGTTAACTGGACAATCACGACGCCGTTTAACGACCCGTCGTTTCAGGTTTTTCTGATTCTCGACGGCAATCGCCAAATCACTCTGGCGGCAAACGGCGTAAATACCGGAACGTTTTCGACCGTCAAGCTGCCTTACGTCAGCACCGATTCGGCGCGCATCGCGGTTAAATCTCAAGGCTCTATCAATAACGTCAAATGGTTTTACAGCGAGCCGTTTGCGATTCGCCCCGACCCGCGCTACCCGGACGCGCCGCCGACAATTTCGATGACCTCGCCGAGCGCCGGACAAACGTTTCCGGCGGGCGGAATCGTCCCGGTTTCGTGGACGGCTGCGGACGACGAAGCGATTCGCAGCTTTACGATTTTATACTCGACCGACGGCGGGCGAACGTGGCTGACGATGGTCGAAAATCTTCCGCCGACGGCAACCGGTTATAATTGGCAGACGCCGCTCGGAACGGGCTTTAATAACGTGCGCGTGCGCGTCGTGGCTTACGACCGGCGCTTTCAGAATTCTTCCGACGGCGCAAGTCGCGTGTTTCAGATAACGCCGAATCAAATCGCCTTCCGCCGCACGCAATTTGATTTTGACGGCGACGGGCGGGCGGACATCGGCGTTTTCCGCCAGGGAAACTGGTATTTGCAGCAAAGCACAAACGGCTTTACGGCAATTCAATTCGGCGTCGCTTCAGATAAACTCGTGCCCGCCGATTACGACGGCGACGGCAAAACCGATGTCGCTGTTTATCGCTCGGGCACGTGGTATTTGCAGAGAAGCGCTCAAGGATTTACTGGTGTCGCTTTCGGCGCGGGCGAGGACATTCCCGTTCCGGCTGATTACGACGGCGAC
>DATHBC010000486.1:0-3163 GCA_035296345.1 Pyrinomonadaceae bacterium
AACCGTCTCCTGAATCCCGAGCGACAGACGCGCCGGCTGGAATATCTCTGGAGATACGGGGAATTCCGCGTGGACGGGCAGGACAGGAGCGCTTCAAGACGCTTCGCGCAAATGCACCGCGCGCGATTCAACCACCTGGAAGAAGAAGGAGTGGCAGATGACAACTACCTCGAAAAACACCAGTAGCGCAAAACAAAAGAGCAGTTCCGGCTCAATTAATAAAAGCTCGAAACCGGATAGATTGACCTTGTGCAGTTATCAGATGGGCTTTGGCGATTGTTATCTCTTAACTTTTCATTACGGGGCTGAGGGTCGACATGTGCTCATAGATTTCGGCAGTACGGGGAAACCAGCCGACGCGCCGCGGGATTTGATGCTGCACGTGGCAACCGACATCGAAAAAAGATGCAATGGAAAATTGCATATCGTCGTCGCCACGCACCGCCACAAGGACCATATCAGCGGCTTTGCCACTAACGAAGACGGCAGCGCGTCGGGCGACATCATTCGCCAGTGTGACCCCGAATTAGTTATCCAGCCGTGGACGGAAGACCCTAACGCGCCGATTGACTCGACTAATTCCGTAACTACGTCCGCGGGAGAGAAAATTGCCTTTTCCAAAACACTGTTCGATATGCAGGCGGTCGCCGAAACAGCCAAAGCAGCCGCGGAAAAAATCAGAAAGGAATCGCGTTCTCTGAGCGGAAGCGGCGAGATGGCGACTCTGGCAGACCAACTCGGTTTTCTCGGCGAGGATAATATAAGCAACCTTTCGGCGATTCAAAATCTAATAAAAATGTCGAGCGGCGGGCGCGGGCTATACGTCAGCGCCGATTTCGCTAATCCGCTCAAGCTCAAAAATTTGCTGCCGGGCGTCACGGTGCGAGTGCTGGGACCGCCCAACCTCCGGCAGTCTAAAAAAATCACCAAAATGCGCAATGAGGATGCCGCGGAATTCTGGCAGCTGAGCGCCGCTGCCGGAAAAGCCGTCGGAAATACGGCAAAACCTCTCTTCCAGTATGTCGCCAGGCGTGAGGCGGCGCAGCTAATACCGCCGCACACGCGCTGGTTCATCCGCCGTATGGATTCCATAAGCGGCACTCAGATGCTTGAAATCGTTCGCATTCTCGACAGCGTGATGAATAATACCAGCGTCATTCTACACTTCGAAGTCGGCGGTAAGAAATTACTGTTTCCCGGCGACGCGCAAATAGAAAACTGGTCTTATGCCCTGGAAGAAGCCGAGCGTAATCCCCAACTCAGGCAGCTTCTCGAAGATGTAGACGTGTTTAAAGTCGGGCATCACGGCAGCCGGAATGCCAACCCGAAATCACTCTGGGAGATGTTTAAAAAGAAAAGTCCCGCGCCTTCCGAGAAGCGTCTCCAGACTTTCGTTTCAACTATGGAGGGCAAACACGGACACGCTGAGAAGAAAACCGAGGTGCCGCGCATCTCGCTGGTGGAAGCTTTGCAGGCACAAAGCAGCTACTTTTCCACGCAGGAACTGAAAAAAGATGAATTGAGCAGGGAATTTACTATTGATTTACAGTAATGCCGGCAGCCGATTAAGCGTAAATCCGTCGCCGAAACAACGGATTTACGCAAATCGTTTATTATTCTTCAATAAATCTAAGATGTGCATTTTATGCTCCTAAAATTTCTTCCAGCGCTTGAATCGTTTTTTCAATGTCCACGCGCGAAACGTCGTAATGCGTGACCATCCGAATCGTGCCGGCAAAGCCGATGGCTAGGACTCCGCGCTCTTTCAATGCGGCGACGATTTCGGCGGGAGTTTTGCCCGTCGCCGAAACGTCGAAAATGACGATATTCGTCGCCACCGCTTCGGCGTCAATCGAAACGCCTTTCAGATTCGCTGCTGCTTCAGCCAGTCTTTTCGCGTTTTCGTGGTCGAGGTGCAGCAGTTGCGGCGTTTCTTCGAGCGCGACCAGCGCCGCCGCCGCCAGCACGCCGACCTGACGCATTCCGCCGCCGAGACGCTTGCGCCAGACGCGCGCCTGCTCGATAAAATCCTTTTTGCCCAGAAGCATCGAGCCGACCGGCGCGCCCAGCGCCTTCGACAAACAAAACTGCACCGAATCGCAGTCTTTCGACAAATCGGCGACCGTCTCGTTTAGAGCCGCCGCCGCGTTGAAAATTCGCGCGCCGTCCAGATGAACGGGCAAACCGAGCGCGTGCGCCCGCTCGCAGATTTCCGCCGTATCGCGGGCGCTCATCACGCTGCCGCCGCCGAAATTATGCGTGTTTTCCAGACAAATCAAGCCGGTCGGCGCGACGTAATAAGTTTGATTTATGTGCAGCGCGGCGGCGATTTCGTCCCACGTCAGCATTCCGTTCGGCGACGCGCTGCGAACGGGGCGCACCACGACGCCCGCGATAGCCGCCGGCGCGCCCAGTTCGTAATTAAAAATATGCCCGCGCTCTTCGATGATGATTTCGTCGCCCGTCCGCGTGTGCAGCTTGACGGCGATTTGATTGCCCATCGAGCCGGTCGGAACGAAAAGCGCGGCTTCTTTCCCGAACATCCCGGCGGCGCGCTCTTGTAATAAATTCACGGTCGGGTCTTCGCCGTAGACGTCGTCGCCGACCTCCGCCTCAGCCATCGCCCGCCGCATCGCGGGCGTCGGTCTCGTCACTGTATCGCTGCGTAAATCAATCATTTGCCGGGTAAAGAAAATTCGTTTATGACAATGTTATATGATAAAGATAACGGCTGCGTTTTTCTAAATCCCAATTCGCGTAACGCGCCGCTTCCGTATACCTGTAATTATACAAATTCAGATTTCCTTCGCGCTCGAACTCGGGCTTTAACTCTTCCAGAACCTCGACTTTTTTTCGCCAGTGCGCGGCTTCGTTGGCGGTTAAATCGAGAGCCGAAAATTTTAGCCCGCGCTTTTTCAGGAGTTTCGCCAAATCGGTGTTTTCGGGCAGCAGATTTTCCCGTTCGGCGAGACTCGTAATCCACTGCGTATAAAATATTCCGATTCGACCGCCGGGTTTGAGCACGGCGATGATTTGTTTCAGAGTTTCTTCCGGATTATCGACGTAATAAAGCGTGTCTATCGAAACGGCGCAGTCGAAAGTTTCAGGCGCGAACGGCAGCGGGCGATTCATATTTCCGACGCCGAAAGCTAGTCGCCCGCTG
>DATHBC010000487.1:0-3668 GCA_035296345.1 Pyrinomonadaceae bacterium
CGACGCCGGTCGCTTACACGCCCGGCTCGTTTTACGCGCCGGATGCGGGCAGAAACATTTTCGCCTTTTACGAGCCGCCCCAGCCGACGCCTTTCGTGGCGCAGCCGATAGTCGAAACGCCCATTCCGACACCGCCGACGCCGACGCCCGTGCCGCCGCCGCCGCTTCTGCTCAGCTACGTTTCGCCGCAGAACATCTATGCCGGTTCCGCGGGTTTCCCGCTCAGCGTCCACGGCGATAAATTTACGCCCGACACGCTCATCTTCTGGAACGGCAGCCAGATTCCGACGACCTTCGTCAGCCCGCAGCAGTTGCGGGCGAATATTCCCGCCAATTTTATCGCGGGCGACGAGCAGCGTTCGATTTCAATCGAAGTCCGCACGCCGGACGGCAAGCTTTTTTCAGCGCCGTCGGCGTTCAGCGTAGTGAAACCGCCGATGCCGACCGTCCAGTATATCGGCGTGGAAATCGCCAGACGCGGCAACAATAACGTGGCTTATTTTCGCGAGCCGGGCAATCCGATGGAATTCGGGCGGCGTTTGGGCGATCTGGTCAATTTAGACAGAAGTCATGTAAACGGTCGTTTCCGCGTCGTCAGTATTTCGGAGAAAGAAACGGTTCTGGAAGACACTGACCTGCGTCGCCGCTACAAGGTTCAGCTTCTGCGGGCTGGCAGCGGCGGAGGAGGAGGAGGACAGGTTACGCCGAGTCGCGGCGGCTTTGACCGGACAAATCCCGGCGGCAGATTCCCGACCGACAATCAGACCGTCCAGCCCTATAATCCGACCATGCCGCAGACGCAGGAAATTCCGGGGATTCCGAACAATATTCCGCGTTACGTGCCGCCGACGCCGCAACAGCAGAAAAAGGATGAAGACGACGATGAGGACGGCGATAATTAAGAAAGCCATCAACCATCAGCCATCAGCGGTCAGCGGAGGTGAAAAAAATCCGCAATCCGCAGCCCGCAATCCGCAATCGGGCTATTCGCTCGTCGCTCTGATGGCGATGATGACGCTTCTGGCGATTGCGATGATGGCGGTCGCGCCCAGCGTTCATTATCAGGTGCAGCGCGAAAAGGAGCTGGAAGCCATCCGCCGCGGCGAGGAAGTCGCCGAGGCGATTCGTCAATACACTTATCACTATCAGGGCGCGAAATTTCCCAATTCGATAGACGATTTGCTGGAAGGCATTCCATACGGGACGAAGAAGCGGCAGATTCTGCGCGAATCGGCGGCAATCGACCCTCTAAGCGAAGACGGCAAATGGGGCTTGGTTCCGCTCGAAAGCGGTACGATGAGAAATTTCACGCGTCGGGTTCAGAACTACAACAACGGCGCGCTGCCGAGCTCGGAAAACGTTCATCCGACTATACTCAGGCGTCTCGGCATGCTCGTCACCAACACGGATACCCGAAACCCGGACGACAACACCGAAGCAGCCGACGAGACTGATGCCGACACCGAAATCCGCACCGACAACACGCCTTTTATCGGCGTCGTCAGCCTGAGCAAAAACAGGTCTTTTATCGCTTATTACGGAGTTGAAAATCATTCCAAATGGGTTTTCACGCCGCTGTTTCGCGGGATGAGCTCGATGCCGACTTCCGGGAGCACAGACTCTAAACCGCTTCCGAAGCAATAAAAAAAGGCGCGGCGCAAACCCGTCTAAGTTTCCATCGCGCTTAAAATTTCCTTTAAATCATTTTCGTCGAGCCGGTAAGTTTCGTTACAGAAACCGCACGTCATCGTCGCGCCTTTATCTTCCGCCAGCATCGATTCGACTTCCGCTCGTCCCAGAGAAGAAATCAGCCCGACGGCTCTTTCAAACGAGCAGTTGCATTTAAACCCGATTTCCTTTTCTTCCAGAACTTCGAAATCGATTTCGCCCAGAGCCAGCCGCGCCAAATCCTGCGGCGCTGCGCCGTCGTTAATGACGGAAGTCAGGTGCGGCGCGTGCCTTATAGTGTCTTCAATCATCGTGATAATGTGCTCGTTTGCGCCGGGCATCATCTGGAGCATCACGCCGCCCGAAGCCTTGACGTAAGGCTCGGCGTTTTGCAGCAGAACGCCGAGCAGGACGGCGGACGGAATCTGCTCGGACTTGGCGAGATAATAAGCGAAATCTTCGGCAATCTCGCCCGACACAATCGGAACCGAGCCGTGATAAGGCTCGCGATAAAGCCCTATATCAAAGCCGGATTCGCGAATGACGTGAAACATTCCGCCGCCGACGATACCGGCGACGTCGAATTTTCCGTTTGCTTTCGACGGCAATTCCGCCTCCGGGTTGCGCACGTATCCGCGCACTTTCCCCTGCGCGTTGGCTTCGGCGACGATGCCTTCAATCGCGCCTTTGGCGTCTATTTTCACCGTCAGGCGGTCAAATTCCTTTAAGCTCGAACCTAAAAGCAGCGCGCCGGTCAAAACGCGCCCGAAAGCGGCAGAGGCGGTCGGCGAAGTCTGATGCCGCCGGACGGCTTCGGCGACGATGCCGGTGGTGATTGCCGCCATTACGCGAATCGTGCCGTCGGCGGCTGTTCCGTGTATGAGTCTGTCCATAGTAGATATAGTTTCCGAAAATGGTCGGCGGAAAGTCAAATTTCAAATTTTCCGGAAATTTATCTACGGTCGGCAACTGAAGCTTAGCCCGCAAAAGCTGAGGAATTACATTAGGTTATACGCTGGCTTGAGACATTGAAAAAATTTAACACAAGATATTGTGTTTTTTCTATTGACAAATGATTTCAGCTTTTGTAAGATTCTCTGGCGCTTGAGAGTAAATTTCGACAAATCAAGTCAAAAGGAAAGTATCGAAAAGATTTCTTCCAGTCCCGCATTCTCGCGAATGCAAGAACAATTATAAAAGAGTAAAATTTAAGATTGAGCCGCGCCTGACGCCAGCAAGTCGGCGAGCAAGCCGCGCTCCTAAAGAGGTGAATGAAATGAGCACAGTTTTTGAACCTGTCACCGGAACGGGCACTTTTGTCGCCAAAAACGGAAAAACCAACGGAACCGGCAAGTCGGCGGCAAAAACCGAATACAAGCCGATTGGCTTAAACGGTCAGAAGGTCGTCAGCAAGCGTTACAGCTTAAAAGACGCCGCCGGCAGCCCGCTCGAAACCTGGGAAGACATCGTGCGCCGCGTCGTCGGTCACGTCTCCGGAGCCGAGCGCGATTCGCTGAAGCGCGATTTGTTTTACGGCTCGATGCTGGATATTATGCTCAACCGCGAGTTTGTGCCGAACACGCCCTGCCTGGTCAACGCGGGCAAGCCGCAGGGACAGCTCGCCGCGTGTTTCGTCCTGAACGTGCCGGATTCGATTGAAGGAATCATGGAACACGCGCAGGCGGCGGCAATCATTCATCAGACGGGCGGCGGAACCGGAATGACTTACGAATTCCTGCGCCCGCTCGGCGCGATGGTCAATTCCACGCGCGGCGTCGCTTCCGGACCGGTCAGCTTCATGAACATCGTCAACACGATGACCGAAGTCGTCAAACAGGGCGGCGTCCGTCGCGGCGCGAATATGGGCATGATGCGCGTCACGCACCCGGACGTCCTGCGCTTTATTCACGCCAAAAACGACCAGCACTCGCTGACCAATTTCAACATCTCCGTCAACGTCACGGATAAATTTATGGGCGCGGTCGACCGCCGCGAGTGGT
>DATHBC010000488.1:0-2919 GCA_035296345.1 Pyrinomonadaceae bacterium
CATCATCCAGTCCGTGTTTTTTATTGCTACCGGCACGACCGTCGCCCCGGTTTGCAGAGCCAGATGAAACGCGCCTTTTTTAAACGGCAAAAGCTCGCCCGGCATTGCCCGCGTGCCTTCGGCAAATACGCCGAAAGAATAGCCGCTTTCCAAAACTTCCTTCGCCTTCCGCATCGAGCCGCGCGCGCGGTCGGCGTCGCGGCGGTCAATCGCGATGATGTTGACGAAATTCATTCCCTGCCCCAGAACGGGCACTTTCAGAAGTTCTTTTTTCGCGACCAGACCGATTCGGTGCCCGGTGTATGCAAACAGCGTCGCCGTGTCGAGATACGAGCGGTGATTCGATATAAAAACGTAATTTTCTTCCGGCTTTATATTTTCCAGACCGCGCACCCGGACGCGCGCGCCGCAAGCCCGCAGCCAAATTTTCGCGCCCCAGTTTGCCAGCGGATAAAGCCGCTCGCGGCGATTGACGACCCACAGAAAAACGAGCGCCGGCGTCGCCACGAATAAAAGCAAAACGGCGGCGACCAGCCAGCCGTAGTAATAGCGCAGCTTGCCGGCGGCGCGCGTTTCTGTGCTAAACTTTTCGATAGAAAAAACAATTTTTTGATTCTGCTCAATTAATTGCGCGAAAGGTTTATTAGCTAAATGTTCTTCTTCTGCCGACATCTGTTTCGTACGATTTTTTTGTGTCTGTTCGTCGTGTGCGCTTTGATTTTAACGCCTGTCGCGGCGCAAAAGAAAGACGGGAAAACAAAAAACGCGCCGGCGAAACCGGAAATTCCCGCGCCGAAATCCGTTCTCGGCTTTCATCCGACCGACGAGAAAACCATCGCCGACTGGTCGCAGATTACAAATTATTTCCGAAAACTCGACGCGGCGAGCGACCGCGTTAAAATCGAGACTCTGGGCGAGACGACTTTGAAAAAACCTTTCGTCGTCGCTTTCATTTCGGCGGCGGAAAACATCCAAAACCTCGATAAATACAAATTAATCAATCAAAAGCTCGCCGACCCGCGAAAAATCAAAGACGCGGCTGAGCTTGAAAGCCTAATCGCCGAGGGCAAGACAATCGTCTCGATTTCCTGCTCGATTCACTCGACGGAAATCGTCGCCTCGCAGATGTCCATGAATCTGGCTTACGAGCTTGCCTCGGCGCGGGACGCGGAAACAAGGGAAATTCTGCAGAACACGATTCTGATGCTGATTCCTTCGGCAAACCCGGACGGCATCGATATTGTCGCCGACTGGTATCGAAAATCGCTCGGCACATTTTACGAGGGCTCGAATCCGCCGGAGCTTTATCATCACTATGCCGGGCACGACAACAACCGCGACTGGTTTATGATGAACCTCGCGGAAACGCGGCTGGTGACGAAGCTTTTCTGGCAGCAATGGTTTCCGCAGATTGTCTACGACGTGCATCAGATGGGACAATCGGGCGCGCGCTTTGTCATTCCGCCGTTTTTCGACCCGCCGAATCCGAACATTCCGCCGCTCGTCCTGCGCGAGGTCGGTCTTCTCGGCTACAAAATGGCGGCTGATTTGCAGGCGAAAAACATCGCGGGCGTGGCGACCAATACGACCTTCGACACGTGGTGGCACGGCGGATTTCGCTCCGCGCCGTATTACCACAACTCAATCGGAATTTTGTCGGAAGCGGCGAGCGCGAATCTGATGTCGCCCGTGCGCGTATCGGAAGAAAAAATGCGCGAACGGCGCGAGCGCGGTCTGAACTCGCCGTTCGAACGCTCGACCGCGCATCCGAATCCGTGGCAGCCGAACGTCTGGGGACCGCGCCAGATTGCCGAAATCGAGATGATTGCCTCGCGCTCGCTTCTGCAAATGGCGGCGAAATTTCGCGCCAATTATCTGCGAAATTTCGCCGGGCTGAACCGCGCAAATTCGCAAACCGGCGCAAATCCGGCGCATCCGCTCGCCTACGTAATTCCCGCCGGGCAGGCGCGCGATGAAACGGTCGCGCGTTTTCTGGAAATCCTTCTGTGGCAAGGGATTGAGGTTTACAAAATGAACCGCGAGCTGGATACTTTGCTCGCCATGCCTTCGGGCGAAATGCACACGGAAGTTCCGCTCGGCTCGTTTCTGGTTTTTCTCGACCAGCCGCAGCGCAACAACGTCGAAGCGCTTTTCGGCAGGCAAATTTACCCGAACCGCGTCGACGAAAAAGGCGACGTCGACCCGCCGTACGACGTGGCTGGCTGGACTCTGCCGCTTCAGATGGACATCGAATATTACGCCGTCAGGCAGATTATGAAACCGCCGCCCGCCGAGCGGCAGTTAGAGAAGATAACGGACATCAATCAGGCGCGGCAGACGCTGAATCGCGAACCGGCGCGCGAATCTTTCGCCAAACTGTCGAATCCGCTGAAATCAGCGCCGAAAATCGGGATTTACAAAGGCTTCGCCGCGTCGATGGACGAGGGCTGGACGCGCTGGACGCTCGACGCTTTTCAAATCCCGTTTCAATCGGTGCGCGACGCCGACGTGAAAAACGGAAATCTGCGCGCGCGTTTCGACACGATAATTCTGCCTTCGCAGAAAGAAGAACAAATCCTGAAAGGCTTAAAAGAAGAAAATTATCCGAAGGAATTGACGGGCGGAATGACGGAAGCGGGCGCGGAAAACCTGCGGAAATTTGTCGAAGACGGCGGGCGATTGATTTGCTTTGACGATGCCTGCGAGCTGGTTATCAGGCAGTTTAACCTGCCGATGAAAAATGTCCTATCCGGCTTAAAACGAAGCGAATTTTATTGTCCCGGCTCGATTTTGCAGATTGATGTGGACACGGCAGACCCGCTGGCGAAAGGCTTGAAAAAACAGATGCCCGCCTATTTTATAGACAGCTCCGCGTTTGAAATCTCCGACGCCGCAAAAGTGAAATCCGTGGCGACCTAC
>DATHBC010000489.1:0-5638 GCA_035296345.1 Pyrinomonadaceae bacterium
TCGCGCCATGCGCTCGCGCCCGACTCGCGCGGCAAAGGTCCGTTTGACAGCCACGTCAACGGCTCGCTGGTGATGAAAGAGCTGCGCGCGCCGTGGTGCAACTGGCACAGCATGAACGCCGCGATTCGCGACGATGCGCTCGCGCCGGACGATTCATTGCGCTCGGAGCCGCTTTTTTTGAACCGGGCGAGCGCGAGCGAGCTTGAGCGCGGCGTCGTGCGCCCGGGCATCGAGCGATGGAATCAGGCGCGGCTTCGGCGCGCGCTTTCGGACGACGGAAAAACGTGGCTCGATATGCCTTCTTTCCTGCGCCAGATTTTGCAGACGACGACCGTCAATCTCGCCAGCTCCAGCCGCCAGAGCAGCCGCGTCGGCGACAATGAACGGATGGATTTGCCGGTCACGTTTTTTCTGAACACCGAAGCCCTGCTCGATTACGTCGAGTTGGAGCCGGATATTTCCGCCGTTTCGGTCGCCGGCAAATTCTACAACGAAAGCCTGCGCCGCTACGATTTCACCCTGCGCGACGGCGAGTTTTCACAAAAAGGCGACACTTTTTTCGGCTTTCTCATTCCCGAACCGGCTTTCGAAGATTTGAATCTGCTCGCCGTTCTGCTCGAAAACAAAATCATCAGCCGCCGCTTTGCCGCGTGTCTTTTGATGATTGATTTTCCGAACCCGGTTTTTTCCCGGAAACGAGAGCAGATGATGCAGTTCGTCCCGCAGACGGCAAACGTCGCGGCGAGCGGCGGCAAGCTGAAATCCGATTTTGAAACGCAGTTTGCGGCAATTGTCGAAAGCGTGATTATGAAAATGCCGCCGAGCCACGCGGCGCACGAATTTCTGGCAAACTGGCGCTTGCCGGAAAAGGATTGGAAACGAGCTTTCGAAAAACGTATCGAAGATTATTTCGAAGCCGTGCAGGAAAAATCCGGCACGGAAGAAGGCTTTGACGGCTGGACGCGGCTCGCCGAATCGCGTCGCCGGGAATTTCGCGGTCGCCCGCTTGCCGAATTTCGCCTGACCACGCCTTTCACGAATATTCCCGATGCCGCGCCGCTGCTGGAAATGCGCGCCGACGCTGCGGTCCAGACAAAGCAGTAAACCGGCAGAGGCTTAATTTCATTGTAGATAAGGAGAAAAAATGCTTTTAGAAAAATTTGACGCGCCCGGATTCCTGCGGGATTTTAACGAGGAACAAAAGACGGCATGGAGCCGGTTTATCAGCGAGCAGTTTGACGAAGCCGCCGCAGGTTATCCCGAAGTCTTTGATTACGACGCGCCGCGAGCGCAGTTCTACAACCCGACCAAAGTGGAAACGAGCGACGACGCGCAGCAGGCGGTTATTAGCTGGACGGCGTTTCCGCGCAACGTGACCGTCACGTCCGTCAGCGATTTGCAGCGATGGAAGCGCGCCGAGGGCAGCCGCGACCGCCAGGACGAATACTGCGAATGGAGCGTGGAGCGCGACGCCGAAACCGAAAAAATCACCCGCGTCACCTTTACCTGCGAAGGACCGGAATACTGGGATTTTCTGGCGAACACGACGCCGGAAACCGCGCTCGCCCTTTATCGGGAATTTGTCAGCCCGGAAGTCGAAATGGAAGATTTGTTCGACTCGGACGGACGCTACAACCGCCGCAACCGCTGGAACAATTCGACGGACGGCGGCGCGATGCACCTGATTCAGAAAAACAACACGCTCGGCGCGGAGATTGAATTGGCGGGCGGAGCCAGCGTCGTGCGCGAAATCGACGGCAGAGTTCTGACGGGCGAGGACGAATTGATTCGCTGCGGTCAATACGGCGGCGTCGAGCGTCACAGCGACCCGCATATCGGAGCGATTGTCAACAGCGTGACGCGGCAAAAGGCGGACGTGACGCTCGCCAACCCGGTCGGGCTGTATTTTAACGATTTAAACGTCGCCGGATGGGAAACGCCCGACGGCTCGGACGCGAAATCTTTCTGGCGATACGTTCGCGGCACGGACGAATTCCCCGTGCGCGCCGTCTTCGAGATTCCAGCCGAACGCGGCTTTACGGTCGGCGACATCAAAATCGGCGGTCGTGAAATCGCCTACGCCGCGCAAATCGCCGATTTTATCACCATTAAGCTGGTCGGCGTCGGCACGCGCTTCGGACAAAGCGCCGTCCAGCCGATGACGAGCTGCCGCGCCCGTCGCCGGCAGCGCGGCTTCAACGCTATAGCAGAACTGAAAGTGCAGGATTTTATCGGTCGCCCGAGCGGAAAAACAACCCGGTCGTAAATAAAACCGGCGGAAGCCCGCTTGAAAAAAGTAAGAGAGCAGGGGAGATAGATTGGATTATTTAACAATCTCCTCTCCTCGCTCGCTTCCCTGCTCTTTCACCCGCGCCGCGTGAAAACATCTTCGGGCTTTTCAAGTCATTAAAAATTTCGTCTTTTCGTCCTAGTCGCCGTCGACGACCAGCAGCGCGCGTTTTCCGACGCCGAATCCGCCGCAGAACGTAAAGATTTCTTCCAGCGCCTTCGTGCTTTGCCCGATGCCCCTTTTCGATTGCGATTTCCCCGGCGCGATACAGCCCGTGACGTGATGCGGGTAATTTCCCTGATGCATCAAAATCGCCGCCAGTTTTCCCTGATTGTTATATACGCCGTGATTCAAAACGCGAAACTGCCGGCGCGGTTTGCCGTTGACCTTTTTGGTCGGGCTGTGTTCCATCTCGATTTCAAATTCGCCCGGCGGAAGCGTCACGTAACCGCCGCGCCGCTCCAGCGCGTGATAGCTGACCGTTCCCGCTACCAGAATGCCGCGCTCCGCCATTGCCGCGTCCCCGTCTTCGGACGTGCTGGAAACGAAAACCTTTGTGCGAACCAGATACAATGTCGGCTTAACAATCTCTTCAGCCATTTCTGTTTAGGGAAATTATGGAAAGAGGAAATCATGGAAAGAGGGAAAGAGATTAGCTTCTCTTGTTCCCTAATTTCCCTAATTTCCTTAACTTCCCTATTTTCCCTTTTTCTCCTTTCAATCTTCTTCGTCCTCGTCATCCGGGTTATAAACTTCGTAACCGCAGGCGTCGTCGTAATAGTAGCTTTTTTCCCGCCGGTCGCCGCTCAGCGGGTGATTGTCGCCGGTTTCGGGCTTTTCTTCGGCTCCGGCGGGCGCATCATTCTTTTGAGGCTTCGTTTTTTCGGTCATACTTCGTTTATAATCTCAACAAATCCTGCGGTCAACAAATTCTATGAAAACAAGCAGAAAATATCTTTTAAGTTTCGGATTGGTTTTAGCCTCTGTCGTTTCGACATATTTCGCGACGATTTCAACCGCGCAGCAAGGCGCGCAGCCGCAACGGCAGGCAACCGCCGATAACGAATACCAGGTCGGCGCGATTCTTTTTATGCAGAAAGCGGCGGAATATCGCGCGTTGGCTTACCAGGCGTTTAACGTCGCTCAAATGCAGCTCGACGCCGACGAAAAAGACCGGAAAAAACTGCCGAAGGCGGAACGCCGAAAACAGCGCGCGGTCGTCGTCGACGTTGACGAAACCGTGCTGGACAATTCGCCCGCGCAAGTCGTGCAGGTCAAAAAACGTCTGCCTTTTATACAGGAAAACTGGACGGCTTGGGTGAATATGCGCAAAGCAAAAGCGATTCCCGGCGCGGTCGATTTTCTCAATTACGCCAGCCGCCGGCGCGCGCGGATTTTTTATGTGACCAATCGCATCGGAATCGAAAAACAACCGACCATCGACAATCTGAAGGCGGTCGGCTTTCCCGACGTTTCCGACGAAACCGTGCTGGTCAGAACGGCGGAATCGGGCAAGGAAGCGCGTCGGCAGTCGATTATGCAAAAATACCGCATCGCCGTTTTAATCGGCGACAATCTGGACGATTTAGCGAACGTTTTCGAGCGCAAACCGGTTGACGCGCGTTTTGCCGAAGTCGATAAGCTGCGCGAAACTTTCGGACGCAGATTTATCGTTCTGCCGAACGCGATGTACGGCTCGTGGGAAAGCGCCGTTTACGAATACGAACGCCTGACCGAAGCGCAAAAGGCGGAAAAACGCATAAATACTCTGGAAAGCTATTAATCGACCGCCGCCCTTTCCAACAATGCGGTAATATTTCAGTTATAAATTTTATGTTATCGAAAAAGATAAACGCCTTTTGCCTTTTTACTTTCGCCTTCTGCCTTGTTTTGAGCGCGAGGGCTCAAAATTCGCTGACCGTGCGCGACATTATGCGCGAGCCTTCACCGGCGGGAATGCGTCCCGACGCGGAGAGGCTTTCGCCCGACGGTCGCCGGATTATTTTCGCTTGGAACGCCGAAGGACGCGAGCCGCGCAATCTTTATATCGTGAACTCCGACGGCGGCGAGCCGCGCATCCTGGTCAATGCCGAGCAGAATTTCGAGGCGCGGACGCCGCCACAGCCGGAAAGCAAATTGAATTACGGCTTGATTGTGCGCGACGATTTCGTCAGAGCGCGCGAGAAAAATCTGGGCGGCGTCGAATTTTCGCCCGACTCGCGGCGGATTTTGTTTTTGCAGAACACGGATATTTACGTTCTCGATTTGGAAGCGAAAGACGCGAAACCGCGCCGCATCACGCGGACGCAGGGCACTGAAAGCGCGGCGCGCTGGCTGACGAACGACGGCATTTTGTATCAATCGGGCGGAAACTTTTTTGTTTTGAATTTACGGGAAACTTCTCTCGTGCAGGTCACGAAAGAAGCCAACCCGCAGGCTTTTATAACGATTTTCAACGCGAGCGCCGCCGAAGACGGCAGGCTTCTGGCTTACGTCGTTTCGGACGGCTCGCGCCAGCGCGCGCTTTTCGTGCCGAATTATCTGGACGAGTTTACGCAGGCTCCGGCGACGCGGCGCGGGTTTACCGAGCAGAAAGTTTACGTCGCGCCGACGGACGGCAGCCGCGAAAAGCCTTTCGAGATAAACCTGCCGAAAGCGGAAGGCGCTTCGTTTATCCGCAGCCTGAAATGGGCGGCTGACAACGCGAGCCTGCTGGTCGACCGCGTGGACAAAGACACGAAACGCCGGCAGCTTTTTCTGGTTCACAACGTCGGCGGCAAAGCCGAGCGGACGATTTTAGTGACCGAAGAAACGGACGCGAAATGGATTGCGCCTTTGTCGCGAATCGTCGAGCCGAATCCGAAAAACGTTTCGCAGATTCTTTTCGCCTCGGAAAAAGACGGCTTTAATCATCTTTATCTGGCGACGCTCGAACGCGCGCAGCCGCAGCCGAATCCGTCGGGCGAGATTCGTCAGGAAAACGCGTCGGACGCGGGATTCACGACGAATGTTTCGATAAAACAATTGACGCGCGGAAATTTTGAAATCGACTGGGCGAAATGGACGGCGGGCGGCGAATCGTTTATTTTCAGCTCGACCGAAGAAAATTCCGCCGAACGGCAATTTTACGCTTTCTCCACGCGAACGAGCGATAAAGCGCCGGTTTACTCGGTTGAAAAAGGAATGAAAACAAACCCGCAGATTGATAAGACGGGCGGGCAGCCGACTTTGCTTTACGGGTTTTCGCAATGGAAACAGCCGACCGAGCTATACGCGGTCAAGGTCTGCCCGGGCTGTCGCGGGCTGGCGATACCGCGGCAAATCACGAAATCGACGCCCGAAGGCTTT
>DATHBC010000490.1:0-3310 GCA_035296345.1 Pyrinomonadaceae bacterium
GGATGCGCGCGCCTTCGCGCTGGACGATTTGTTTGCCGACCTCAAGCTGTTCTTCGATAATCGGAATCGAAGTCTGATTCTGTTGATAATTACCGGCATTCGGCGGTACGGCAGCGACTGGGGTCGCCGTCGTGTCATTCACGGCGGCTGAATTTTGCTGGTTGAACTGTTGCTGCTGGTTGAACTGCTGCCGGTTTAATTGCCCGCCGGAATTTTGCTGATTGTGCTGCGCGGCGTGCGCGTCGACGTCAATCGCGCCGTGACGGTCGAGAATGGCGGCGGCTTCCATCGCTCTTTCCGGCGAATCGACGTGGACGGTGATAATCGCGTCGGCGTTGCTCGCCGCATTGGCGTAATTATTCGCGGTTTTTTTGTCGCTGCCGAACAATGAATTGAAAAAATTGCCGATGCTTTCGCCGACGCCCGTTTCGGTTACGGTGATTTGTGTCGTGTCGCCGCCCGTCTCGCTCAGGCGGCGGTTGGAAACGTCTATGTTTTCGCGCAAAAATCCTCTTTCGACTAATTCAACCGTTGCCATGCCCGCGTTGCTTCTGCTGTCAAATAAACCTACGACCGTGTGTGTCATTTAAATTTCCCCCTTTCACTTACTGGCAATTTAATTTTTAAACTCCATTTTCGCGACCCGAAATTTCGTTTTCCGCCGCCGTCCGATTGATTTCCACTTCTTCTTTGAGCAGCGTCATCTGCTGCGGATTGTGCTGTTCGACGATTTGCTTTTGAATGCGTAATTCTTCGACCAGCACCAGACGTTTTTGATAAAAAACCTGTTCTTCGACGATTGGAATAATCATCGTATCGCCTTCCTGACGCACTTGCGGCGGCGCATCGACAACCTGATTAACGGGAACGCGCTCGATATTAACCTGCTCGCGCAGAATCGGCACGTCGATTAGTTCTTCGTGCTGGCTGACTCGTTTGGAGATACGAACTTTTCCGGTTTCGACAATCTTTTTATCAACCGTGACCTGTTCCTGGATGACCGGAACGACTATCGCTCCGGCTGCCGCCGCTGAATTATCGGCTGCGGCTGGCGGCTGGTTTTGCTGCGCCTGCGGCTTATCTATGCTTTCCGCCGGATTTGCCATTATCTTCTCCTCCGTAATAAAAAAAGTGCGCTGGTCGCGATTGCGATTGTTTTGCATTCAGCAAGTCACGTTCCATTTCCGACGACAGGCGAATGGAAAGTGTCCGGAAGATTACCTAAGTTATTCTATAGCTTTTATTTAACGGCGTCCGGGCGTGTGCGGTTGAGCTCCGGAACCGGTTTTGAAAAGTATCTGAAAGGCGCGGCGGTTGTATCGAAACGATTCAAAGTGTAGGCATCTTATTTTAATTTTTGTGTTCGGATTGTCCCGCCAGCAGATTAAGAGCGTGCCCGAGGACGGGTTTGATAATATCGAAGCATTCGCGGACGGCGTTCGGCGAGCCGGGCAGATTGATAATCAGACTGCGCCCGAGCGCGCCGCAGACGCCGCGCGAGAGCATCGCCATCGGCGTGTTTTGCAGCGTGCCGAGCCGCATCGCTTCCGCCATTCCGGGGATTTCCTTTTCGATAACGGCGCGCGTCGCCTCGGGCGTGTTGTCGCGCGGCGCGAGCCCGGTTCCGCCGGTCGTGAAAATCAAATTAACGTCTTCGCGCGCGGCTTGCGAGCGAAGCGTTTCGACGATTTTTTCCGTGTCGTCCGAGACGATGATTTTGTCGACCACCTCCGCGCCAGCCGCCAGCAGCAAACCGACCAGTGTGATGCCGGACACGTCGTCTTTTTCCGCGCGCGAATCGCTGACGGTAACGACGACGGCTTTGATTTGAATCTGATTCGGCATACTCATTCAGGAATACGAAAAATAAAGGGAAAAAGTTTGCCTTCTCAACTGAGAAGTGAGAAGTGAGAACTGGAAATAGCTCTCAGCAATCAGCTATCAGCCGTCAGCTAATTAATTCTCAGTTCTCAGTTCTCAGTTCTCAGTTCTCAGTTCTCAGTTCTCACTTCTCAGTTAATCCTCGATTTCCTTTTCGCTCTGCGCTTTGTATTTTCCGACGACGACAATCGCGTTTTTATTGCGCCCGCGCGCGGCTTCTATTTTTTTCAATTTTTCTTTGGTTACCTTCACGCCCGCATCGACAATCACGCGCTCTATTTTAACGCCTTTTTCGATGGTCGCTCCCGGCAGAATGATTGAATCTTTCACTTCCGCGCCTTTTTCGACCGCCACGCCGGAGCTTAAGATTGAGCGCGAAACTTTTCCGTGAACGCGGCAGCCGTGCGCGACGAGACTGTTTTTCACGTCCGCCGAGCCGTAAATAAATGCCGGAACCAGTTGCGGCGCGAGCGTCAGAATCCGCCAGTTCGCGTCGTCAAAGATAAATTTTGCCCGCTCGTCGAGCAAATCAATCTGCGATTGCCAGTAGCTTTTTATCGTTCCCACATCGCGCCAGTATTCTTCCAGACGATGCTCGAAAACATTGCCTTGTTTGACCAGAAAAGGAATCAGCTCGTGCCCGTAATCTTTTATCTCGTCTTTGGTTTCCTTTAATTTTTTAAGCGTTTCAATCAAAATCTGCGCTTCGTAAACGAAAATTTCCGTCGTGATTAAATCGTTTTGCGGCTTTTCGGGTTTGTATGCAAACTCAAGCACCCGACCGTCTGCGTCAGTTTCGACCACGCCGAAGCGCGAGGCGTTTTCGCCTTTCGGCAGGCGCGTCGTGACCATCGTCAGCGCGGCTTTTTTTTCCAGATGCGTCTGAAGGGCGTCGCGGAAATCGAATTTATAGACGTGGTCGGCGCTCAGAACGATTAAAAGGTCGGGATTGAATTCTTCAATCAATTCGAGATGACGAAAAATCGCGTCGGCGTTTCCTTCGGCAAAGCCGCCTTTTTCGTCGGATTTTTTCTCGTTGCGCTCGAATGGCGGCAAAACCTGCAAGCCGCCGTAAGTGCGGTCTAAATCCCACGGTCTGCCGTTCGACAGATGCTCGTTCAGCGTGTGCAGCTCGTATTGTTCGATAACCCAGACGTCGGCGATGCCGCTGTGCAGGCAGTTACTCAGGGCGAAATCAATCAGACGGTAAAACCCGGCAAACGGCATCACGGGCTTGGCGCGTTTTTCCGTCAAAAGCCCGAGCCGCCCGCCCGCGCCGCCCGCGAGAATAAGCGCGAGAATCTTTTTTCTTGGAAACATATTTCTAAAAGTGAAAAAGTGAAAATGTGAAAATGTGAAAAAGCCAGATTAACAGACTTGACAAACTTTTTCACTCTTTCACCTTTTCACTTTTTCACTTTCTAGCCTG
>DATHBC010000491.1:0-4795 GCA_035296345.1 Pyrinomonadaceae bacterium
GCCGAGCGTGAAAAATCCGGTCGTGACCATCAGCGGAAAAATAAAGCCGGCGTTTTCGCGTCCGATGAGCGACCACAGCCCGAAAAACGAAGGCAGCGCAAAGCCGACCAGAAACGCCGGGATTCGCCGCCAGCCCCGCCAGACGCCCGCGCGAACGACGGCAACGCCGACGACAATCATCAGGACGTGGCTGAACGGGTAAGCCATATCGGCGACGGCAAGCAGCCCCGTCGCGCGCTGGTGCGGCGCGGCGTATTGGAAAACGTCGTCCCACATCGCCAGAAACAAGCCGGTCATCTGCACGGCGTATAAAATTTTTGCTCCCGTTCCGCTTCCCGTGACGCGCAGATTTCTCATCGCCGCCGCGCTCGCCGCCGCGCCGAGAAGATATAAAATGCCGGCGAGACTCGTAATAAGCGGATTCGGGCTCGGCTGGTCGAACTGCCGCGCGGCGAACATCCATCCGAGAACCAGCATCGGGCTTAAAATCATACCGATTGCGCCGAGCGTCCGGTTCGAAAGATACGCGCTTCTGCCGCTATTTTGTAAAACCGATTCTTCTACTGCCATAAAGATTTCTCCTCTCAAAAATTTGTCGAAAAATAACGCGAAATTTTCAATCCTTTCGCCCGAAAGCGGCAATCGTGCAAACTGAGTGCCGCTTTCGGCGATTCGGAAAAATTAATCGTTCGCTCGCGGGTAACAGATGATGTCTTCGACCCTTGTTTTTCCGACCTCACGCAGGCAAAGCCAGGTTTTGCCTTGTCTTTCGCCGACTTCGAAGTTGTAGGATTTTGTTTCGAGCGGCTTGTTTTTCTCTTTGTTCGCCGACGGATAACAACTGTTCGAGCTAAACCAGTAATCTTTGTTCGGCGTGAAGGTGAGCACGTCCGCCGCAACGGAAATTTTTCCGCGCTGGTCGTTCCACAAACTCGTCGTGCAGCCGTACATCGTCGATTTTATCAGCCCGGCATAAATGAAAGCGCCGTCCGCTTCGATGTAGTAGCCGATTGAACTGCCGTATTTTGAAGCGAGCGCGCCCGTCGTCATATTTTGTTCGCTTAGAATCGAAGTCGAGCCGTTAAACCATTTGCCGACCAATTGTGCCGGTATTCCCGCGCCCTGCTGCGCCGCCGCCCCGCAAGCCATCAATAAAGTTAAAATAAAAACGCAAAATAATTTCATAATCTTTTTCTCCTGTCTAATTTTTCGCGGCGCCGTTTGCGCCTCCATTTACTAACGCGAAAGATTTCTGAAATTATTGTCAAAATTTTTTCGGATTTTTTTTGAGACGGTTTTATTGTCAAATCATTTGTTTGGATTTACTATGAATCTCGTTTATGAAAAAGATTTTATTTTTGACCGGATTGAGCTTCATCCTGATGTATGTCGTCCTTATTTTCGGCTTTGCATTTTATCCGGCTCCTTTCAATTTTATGGAACCGGCAATCTGCCCGTCCGGGACGACAATCGACCGGGAAACCGTCAGGCAAAATTTTTCCCGCAAAAATTCATACATTAAGTGCCGAAATCAAGAGGGAGAAACTGTCGACGTAACCGGCAGAATGCTGTTAATGGGTCTGCTCCCGTTTGCGATAGGTTTATTGTTTATTTCACTTTCGTTTCGGACAAAATCTCCTGCCAAGCAGCAAGGCGATTATCATATAAACGTTATCGGCGGCAGTTTCCGCAAGCCGGGTCGATAGTTTTGCATCGGGTCCCGGATACGTCGGTTATTGAAACGGTAATTTGATATATAATTGCGGCTTTGTATCTAACGAAATTTATTATTTTATTTACTTAGCGTTAACGGTTCGCGAGCCTTGCGATAACAATAACCCGGTCACCTTTCCGGCAGAATCTTTTTCGAATGTAATATTCGCCTTGACCGCAGGCATCGTAAACTGGGTCTCTGAAACGGGTTCGACGGCAAGTCTGCCTTGTCCCGTCAGCTGCCCGAACAATTTATCGCCGTCTTTGGAAATTGTCAGAACAAGCGCCGGAGTGACTTGATATTCGCCGACGTAGGCATCGAAGCCGGAGGCGTCGACCTTTGTTTCTTTGCCTTCGAGCCGTTTTACGAGCAGCAAGGCGTTTGAATTGGTCGGGTCAAGCTCGATTGCTTTCCTGTAATTCGCCAGCGCCGGGTCTTTTTGCTCGTCCGCCAGATACGCTTCGCCGAGAGCGTCATAAACATTTGTCGATTTTGGAAACATTTCAGCGTTAAGCCTGAAAATTTCGATGGCGTCTTTCCGGCGTTTCATGTCCAAAAGCTGATAACCGAGTTTGTTGAGTTCAGCTTCCGAGAAATCGAACGCCGGAGAATTTTCCGCTTTCAGCTTCCGGTATTCGGCGACGGCTGATGCGACGTCTTTTTCGACCGCTATTTTATAAAGCTTTTCGGTAATCGATTTTTTCGGCGCGTCGTAAGGCTGTCCGTTAAGGATTCCCAGGATTGAGTTCGTAATCTTCGGGTGATTTTGTCCGTGACTGCCGTTATCGAGAATAATCACCGTTTGCCGTTTCTCGACCGCTCTGGAAATCAAAGAGTTAAAACCGTTGATTCCGCCGCCGCCGTGCCAGATAATCTTCGTTTTCCGGTCTGATTTTCCCAGCGGCAGGTCGGAAATACGGATTCCGTAACCGTAATTTGAAAGACCCGGCGTAAACATCAATTTCCTGCTGTCCGCCGAAAGTACCTTGTCTTCATAAAGCGACTGATCCCATTTGTAAAGGTCTTCAACGGTCGAATACATCGAACCAGCCGCGTATGGAATCGCCATGTCGATATATGGAGCATTTACATAACCGGCAGGTGTTTTTACATAACTGCCGGCATGCTTTCGCAGAATTGCGGCGTGATGCCCGTAGCCTGAATTCGTCATTCCCAGCGGTTTGAGAATGCGCTCCCGTAAAACCGTCTCGTAAGACTTGCCGGTAACTTTTTCGATAATCGCGCCAAGCATGGAATACCCGCCGTTGTTGTATCTGTATTTCGTTCCCGGCTCGAATTCGAAATCGCCGCTGACGTGCTTTTTGACGAAATCCGCAGCGCTGTACGGATTGCTGGTTACATTCTTATAATCCGGAATCCCGGAAGTGTGGTTGAGAAGTTGATGAACGGTAACTTTTCCGCCCGTGTCCTTTCGATAATCGGTCAAATAATCGGTTATTTTGCCGTCCAGCCTGATTTTGCCTTCCTCGACGAGCTGCAAAACAATCGCGGCGGTAAATTGTTTAGTGACGGAAGCGATGCGGAATTTTGTGTCTGTGCCGTTCGGAATATTCCATTCCATATTCGCCATTCCGAAACCTTTCTTGTAAACGACCCTGCCGTTTTCAGTGATTAAAATCGAGCCGTTAAATTGCCCATAGTCGTAATACTGCTTCAAAAGCGCGTCAATTTTCTGCACTTTTTGCTGTGTCGAGGCGTTTGCGGCGGTCATGAATGTAACGATAAATAAAGTAAATAGTATTGCAGTTTTCATTGTGATTTTCTCCGATAAAATTTGGGTTAAACTACGTGAGTTTCCAAATCAGATTATCGAAATGGAAGCGGCGAAAATAGAATGAAATTTGCCTTAATGAAAAATTTTGTCGAGAGGTTATATTTTTTTATAGTTATTCGGCAGAAATCCGGTAAGCTGCTTGAAAGTGCGAATAAAATGGCTTTGGTCTGAAAAACCGCACTCCGCCGCGATTTCGGTTAGAGAAAAAGAAGAAACTTTGAGGAAATATAGGGATTTTTCAATTTTTAACCTGCGCATATATTCGCCGAAAGTACAGGAAAAATATTTCGGAAAATGCTTGGAGATGGTTATCGGGTGGACGCCGGCGGCGGCGGACAAATCTTTCAGAGTGAGCGATTCGTTCCATTTGTCGCGCGTTAGTTCGGCGACGATATTTATCCAGCCCGGACGAGCGGTTTTGGCATCGGTTTCAGGATTTGTATGAATTAGATTAAGCAGCAGCATCTTTATCGAGCAATCCGAGAAAACGTCTTCGGAAACCAGTTCCCTGTAGATTTTGAGCATGATAAATTTCGCGTTCGGATTTCTATCAACCGCCGACTCGATTGCGGTTTCCGTAGTCAGATTGTCCTGCAAAAATTCGCGTTCGATTGCCAGGTTAATGTTTTTTGTGGGAAATAACTCGATGATGGTTTGATGCGGCTCGCCGGCGTGAAAGAACATCAGTTCTCCGGACAATCGTTCAAGCTCCCGGGTCTTTCGTTTATCCGAAACGCCGCCTCGCATCACAAAACTGACGTGCGAGTTTTCATGACAATGCATGGTCGCGGGCGCGTTTCCGTTACGAAATGTGGCTGCGCGGACAACTACGCCGCCAGCCTGCAATGAATCAACCGTTTTCCCTGAATATTTCTCTTTTTCTAAAGCTGACATGTTGGTAAATCTTTTAAGCTCCAAACAAACTTTCCCGACGATTTCCAATAAGCCGGTAAGATAATCGCTAATCTTTCCACGTGGCTTTCCGCGATGAAATCAGAAACGATGCCGCCGAACTCTCGACAAAGTTAAAATTCGAACTCGGCGTTTGAAAATGTCCGGCTAATCGACATTACGCGATGCGCCGCCTTGTTGTTCCGTAAAATATATAAAATTCAAATACTAAATTAGAAGCGTTGTTTTCGGGACATTTTAAAATCACCGCTTCCTTCAAAGAGTCCGTTCGGTATTACTTCGATTCTCCGAGCGTCGAAATCTCGCATAAATCAGACGATGCCGGATTTTATCAGCGACGTTTCGGCGCGGCAAATTCAGCGTGCGCGTTAATT
>DATHBC010000492.1:0-1831 GCA_035296345.1 Pyrinomonadaceae bacterium
CCTTTGACATTTTTGAAAAACAGGGCTTTTCCCTGCTCGGCAATCACGCGGCGATGAATCTCGGCGATTTCCAGATACGGATCGACTTCCGCCTCGATTTCAATCAAATCGTTTTCTTTGCGCAGCGTGTCGAGAAAGGAACGCAAATTCGTATGCATAAATCTATTGAAACAAAGGCTTTTTCAAATCGCAACCGCGTCCCAAATAAAAACCGCAGACAAGTTTGCGAAACAAAACTTATTTGCGGTCTTTAAAAGGCGGGAAAAACGGTAAACGGTAAACGGTAAACGGTAAACGGTAAGCGGTAAGCTGCAATTGAAAAGAATCGAATTTTAAAAAAACCCGACATTCGAAACAGGCGAACTTACCACTTACCGTTTACCGTTTACCGCTTGCCGCTTTTCCTCTATTTTCGCAGATTTTCCCGGCTCAAATCCAGCTCGTCGGCTTTGACGACTTCGATTTTCAGATTCGGAAAACGCTTTGCCAAATCGTCTTTGAAAACCTTGTAATCGCCGACGATAATCAGGTCGCCGCCCATCAGATTAGCGCCCGCGAAATCGCGGATTTGCCTGTCGGTCACCGATTGAACGTCGTTCATATAGGCGTTCAGAACGTTTGCGGGCAAGCCGAAATTGTATAATTCGGCGAGCTGCGCCGCCAGCCCGGCGGTCGTTTCCAGATTGCGCCCGAAATTGCCGGTCAGGACAGATTTGCGCGGCGTTAATTCCGACACTTCAATCGAGCCTTCGGTCAATCTCTTGATTTCCGCCAAAACCAGCTCGGCGACTATCGCCGCCGATTCGTTTTTCGTCTGCGTGCGCGTGCCGAAATTGGATTTTTCGAGCCGCCACGCAAAGCTGCTGCCCGCGCCGTAGCTCAAGCCGCGCCTGATGCGGATTTCCTGGTTCAGACGCGACGAATAACCGCCGCCGAGCAGCGAATTTAAAACCGACGCCGGATAGTAATTGGTGTTATTAAAACGATATGCGCCGGTTACATCTTTCGTATAATTGACCGCCGCCTGACCGGAATTCGGCAAATCGACGACGAGGATTCTTTTCAAAAGCGGCGATTCGGTCTTGCGCGTGATGCCAAACCCGTCGCTCCTCTTAACGCCGCCGGATTTATTTGCCCAGCCGCCGAAGTATTTTCGAGCCAGAGCTTCGGCTTGAGCCGCCGTAATGTCGCCGGCAAAAATCAGAACGGCGGAATCGGACTTGTAGCCGCCGGAATGAAATCCGGTAATATCTTCGCGCGAAATCGCTTTTAAGCTGGCGGGCGTGCCGCCTGACGGATGCTCCCTGAAGCTGTAGCGGCTGGCGACGTAATTCGCCAGAAAGCCCGGCTGTTTCAGGTTGTATGTGAGATTGTCGAGCGTCTGCGATTTGAGCAAATCGAGTTCTTCCTGTTTAAAGGTCGGATTCAAAACCGCGTCAGCCATAATCGCCATCGCCGGGTCAATCCTGTTGCTCATCGCCGTGACGACGACGGACGAGCTGTTCCAGCCCGCGCTCGTGTTTATCGAGCCGCCCAGAAATTCCATCTCTTCGGCGATTTGCGTGGCGGTGCGCGTTTTCGTTCCCTTCGTCAAAAGCGCGGCGGTCAGATTCGCCAAGCCCGCTTTTTCCATTCCCTCGCCGGACGCGCCGCTTCTGACCACCAATTGAACGGTGACGAGCGGAACGTTGCGGCGTTCGACGACGGCGACGGTCATCCCGTTCGGCAGCTTTCTTTCCTGCACGGCGGGAATCTGCACCGAGCGCGGCGCGCCGGGCGCGGGCGGCGTTTCCTGCGCCGGCGCGCCGACGCCGAATGCAAAGTGCAGAAC
>DATHBC010000493.1:0-4031 GCA_035296345.1 Pyrinomonadaceae bacterium
CGCTCGGCGAGGGCATGACGCCTCTGCATCGCGCCGAAAATTTAGGGCGCAAATTGAATCTAAAGAACCTCTTTATCAAGGACGAATCCGCCAATCCGACCGCTTCGTTTAAAGCGCGCGGAATGACCGCCGCCGTCTCGATGGCGAAAGAACTGGGCGTCGCAAAGGTCGCCGCGCCGTCAGCCGGAAACGCCGCCGGAGCTCTCGCCGCTTACGCCGCCAAAGCCGGAATGCAGGCGTTTCTATTTATGCCGCGCGACACGCCGCGCGCCAACATCATCGAATGCGAGCAAATGGGCGCAAACGTCACGCTCGTCGACGGCTTGATTACCGACTGCGGAAAAATAGTCGCCGAAAGAAAAGACGCGGAAGGCTGGTTCGACGTTTCGACTTTGAAAGAACCGTATCGCATCGAAGGCAAAAAAACGATGGGCTACGAGCTTGCCGAACAGCTCGATTTCGAATTGCCCGACGTAATTTTTTATCCGACCGGCGGCGGAACCGGGCTTATCGGAATGTGGAAAGCGTTTGACGAAATGGAAAAGCTCGGCTGGATTGACGCGCGGCGTCCGCGAATGATTTCCGTGCAGGCGGCAGGCTGCGCGCCGATTGTCAGAGCGTTTGAGCAAAACTCGAATCACGGCGCGGAAATCGAAAACGCTCACACCGTCGCCTCCGGCTTGCGCGTCCCGAAAGCCATCGGCGATTTTATCATTCTCGACATTTTGCGAAAAAGCGGCGGAGACGCCGTCGCCGTCGCGGACGAAGAACTGATTTCCGACGTAAAAGAAATCGGCGCAGGCGAAGGCATTTTCGCCGCGCCCGAAGGCGCAGCCTGCCTGTCCGCGCTCAAGAAAATGATTGCCGGCGGCAAAATCGACAGCCAAGCCCGAATCGTTTTATTCAATACGGGTTCGGGCGTTAAATATCTCGAAGCCTTTCAGAAGTAACTATGAATTTCCCGTATTTTTTTTGTTGATTGGTTGTAGTCTGCGGCGAAGCGGGCACAATATAATCCGTAATTCCGCGATTTTCGGGAAAATCTCCGTATCTCTCGCAAGCTTACCGATTAACCCGCGCGAGCCTGTTTGACGAGGCTTTCGTTTTCACCGAAGGATTTACGAATCTTTTATAATGTTTCAGAAGCGCAGCGCAAAACTCGAACTTATCGACACGGGCGATTACACGCCCGAGGAATACGAAGGCTGCCTGCGCGAGCTGCGGCGCGTCAATCATTATCTGGGCGATACGCGGGCTTTGCAAAAAACGCTTTTGCGCGAAATCGAAGACGAAAATTTAGAAAAATTTTCCGTGCTGGATGTCGGCGCGGGCTCCGGCGAATTGCTGCGCGCGATTGCCGAATTTGCTGCAAAAAAGGAAAAAAGCGCGCCGCCGCCGCGTCTCGTCGGCTTGGAGCTTAACGCGCGCTCGGCGCGGGCGATTCTGGAAGAATCGAAAAATTACACGGAAATTTTTTCGGTTCGCGGCGACGCGCTCGGTCTGCCGTTTGCCGACCAGACGTTCGACTATGCGATTTGCTCGCTTTTCACGCATCATTTTACGGATGAAAACGTCGTCCGCATCCTGTCGGAAATGAAGCGCGTCGCCCGCCGGAAAATCTTTGTCATCGACCTGCATCGTCACGCGCTGGCGTACTTTTTATACACGACCGTTGGCAGGCTTTTTCTCTATAATCGGCTCATCCGGCACGACGGCGCGCTTTCGATTCTGCGCTCTTTTAAAGCGGGCGAATTGCGGACTTTAGCCGGTGAAGCAAAGCTTGAAAATGTTTCGGTGGAAAGCCATTTCCCGTTTCGCCTGGTTTTACGCGCCGGTTCCTGATGTTGTTAAAAGTAGAAATCCGACTTTAAAAGTCCGTCGTCGGATAGTTTCGCCAGATGCGCGCGGACGGATTCGGCGGCGAGCGAAAAAAGTTTCGCGCCGGGCAGCTCGGGATAAACCTGCCCGGTAATCTCCGCGACGGTTTTCGCGCCGCGCTCTATTGCCCGCAGAATCTGTTTTTCTCTTTCCAGACGGTGCGCGATGTATTCTTCGATTTTCGCCCGCGCGTCGAAAACCGCCGCGCCGTGCGAGCCGCAGAGAAATCGGAGATTCGGCAGGTTTTTCATTCTTTCGAGCGACGCCAGGTAATCTTTCATATTGCCTTCGGGCGTCGCGATTAAAACCGAGCCCGTGCCGAGAACGTTATCGCCGGACAGCAAAAATCCGTGCCGCTCGTCGTAAAAACAGAGATGCCCGCGCGCGTGTCCGGGCGTGTGCAGCGCGGTCAGGCGCAAAACTTCCGCGTCGTTTATTTTCAAATCGAAAATTTCTTCATCTTCGATAAAACGCCCGGTTTCGATTGAATCTTTCACGCTCTCCGCCGTCAGTTTGTGCGCCGCTATGGAAACGTGCAGGTTGTGTCTCTCGCGCAGATGCCGCTGCAAGGCGTTTGCGCCGGAAACGTGGTCGCGGTGCAGGTGCCTGAGAACGAGCGCGCGGCAGACGTTTCCCGTTTCAATCAGAGAATCCACGTATTCGTGCAGCGCGTTTTGTTCGTCGGCAAAAGGCGACGCCGCGTCAATCACGACAAACTCGCGCCCGCCCGCGATAAAACAATTCGTATGCGTCGCGGGCGGCAAAGTTTCTGTACGGACGGGAAAACAACTGATGAAAGGATGAAACCTGACGTAGCGAATTTTGCCGTCGTCTTTTCGTGATTGCGAAAGCAGTTTTTCGACGACGGTTTCAGCTCTTTGATTTTCGCTCTGCGGCTGACCGCTGACTGCTGATTGCTGACCGCTATCAGCCAGCGTTTGCAGCGTCAGAAGAACGGGCGGCGAAATCAGAATCTCGGAATTTTCCCACAGCTTCAAGGCGTTTTGCGGCGCGATAAATTCGCCTTTGACGAATTCGCCGAAAACCTGCGGCTGCTGGCGGCGCGGGCAGACGGCGAGAAAAAACCTGGTCTTAAAGCGGACGGGCGAAAATTTCGGAGTCGTCCAGAAACCCGTGTATTCAAAATCGCGCGCGTCAATCCACAAGCCCCACGTTTCGAGAATTTCCGCGAAAGAAAATCTGCCGCTGATTAAATCGTCGAGCAGGGAAGCGCGCTGACCTTTGGTAATTTTATCGCCGCCGCGCGCGAGCAAAACGCCGACTTCTTCAAACGTCTCGCGCACGGCGCAGGCGATAAATCTCGCCAGTTCCGCTTCGGCGCAGTTTCTGACTTCAATCGCGGCGTCTTCCGCGTCGACTTTTCCGCCCGGAAAAGCGTGAAAACCGCCGAGAAACGGAATTTGCGGATTGCGCTGCGCGAGAAAAACTTCCGGCGAGCCTTCGCGCAGCAGAATAACGGCGGCGGCGTCTTTTGGCGTTGCTTCTTTCACATCTTTAATTTAACGCAAAGAGAGAAAGGAAGAAAATTAACCACAGATTTACACAGATTAACGCGGATAATTTAATAGGATAGACGGAATAGATAGAATAAAAAGAAATTTCAAAATTCATAGTTTCAAATTATCCTGTAAATCAAGCCGCGAAGCCTACTTCATCAAGCTGCAAAGGCTGCTTTGAATCTTGTGTTTATCTGTGTCAATCTGTGGTTTCATTTCTTTACAGGAAAGGTAAAATCGAATTTTCTAAAAATGATTCCAGTTTTTCTCATCGGCGGCGGCTGGCGCGCTGAAACTTTTCCGCAAACGTACGGAAGATTTCTCGAAGCGGCGACCGTGAACGCCGAAAAACGAATTGCAATCGTCGCAGCGGAAGAACCCGATTCAGCCGCCGGCGAGCAATTCCTGAGATTTCGCGGCGCGTTTGAAACGGTCGGATTAAATTCCGCCGACGCGATTCGTTTAATCGTCTCCGCCGATAAGCCGCTGACCGCCGAGAAACTAAACGCCGCGCAGCCGACCGGAATTTTCGTCTGCGGCGGATTGACGCCCGCTTATCACGAGGCGCTTTGCATGGATAAATCGTGGCTCGATTATCTGAAGGCAAACAAAATTCCTTACGGCGGCTTTTCCGCG
>DATHBC010000494.1:0-2163 GCA_035296345.1 Pyrinomonadaceae bacterium
GCCATTCATTGGCGACCTGCGCGGGCGCGGATTCGACCGCCCCCGCCGCGGCGAGCAGGCAGCAGACGAAAAACATTAGTGCAAGCCGGAGCTTGGGCTTTTGAATGAAGCGAAGCATAAATTTATCTCGACTTTCTGAGTAAAATTTCACCGCGCTTTCTCGGCAGCGCGGGCTGGACGTTGACGGAAGCCGGCTGTAATGCGAGAGGACAGCCGGGAGCTCAAAGCAAATCTATTATATTGCATAATACTTCGAGTTTTTTCAAACGCGCAAGAGGTATTTTTCAAAAACGCGCAAATTATTTATGCTATAATCTGCGGATTACAGGACGAGTTTCATATCAAAATTTTAAATCTTATTATTAACAGGAGAACATTTGATGGCTGTTGATTACAGTAAAATACAGGAGCTTTTGGGCGCGGAAGCCGAGACGCTTTTAAATCATACTTCCCGAACCATCCCCAAAGAACACTTAAGCCTGCCGGGCGGCGATTTCGTCGACCGCGTGTGGGCTTTGTCCGACCGGACGCCGGCGACCCTGCGCTCTCTTCAGACGCTTTTCGATAACGGCAGGCTGCGCGGCACGGGTTATCTTTCGATTCTGCCGGTCGACCAGGGCATCGAGCATTCAGCCGGAGCGAGTTTTGCGCCGAATCCGCAGTATTTCGACCCGGAAAATATCGTCAGGCTGGCAATCGAAGGCGGCTGCAACGCCGTCGCTTCGACCTTCGGCGTGCTCGGCGCGGTCGCCCGCAAATACGCGCATAAAATTCCGTTCGTCGTGAAAATCAATCACAACGAGCTTTTGACTTACCCGAACAAATTCGACCAGGTGATGTTCGGCGCTATCGACCAGTGCCGCGACATGGGCGCGGTCGCCGTCGGCGCGACCATTTATTTCGGCTCGGACGAATCCACGCGCCAGCTGGGCGAAGTCGCCGAAGCCTTCGCCTACGCGCACGAATTAGGCATGGCGACGATTCTGTGGTGTTACCTGCGCAATAATAAATTCAAAACAAAGGAAGGCGATTTGCACACCGCCGCCGATTTGACCGGGCAGGCGAACCATCTGGGCGTGACGATTCAAGCCGACATCATCAAGCAAAAGCTGCCCGAACGAAACGGCGGCTACAACGTTCTCGGCTTGGAGAGCAGCTACGGCAAAACGAATCCGAAAATCTACACCGATTTGACCAGCGACAGCCCGATTGACCTGGTTCGCTATCAGGTCGCCAATTGTTATATGGGTCGCTGCGGCTTAATCAATTCCGGCGGCGAATCGAAAGGATCGGGCGATCTGGCGGACGCCGTGCGCACGGCGGTCGTCAACAAACGCGGCGGCGGAACCGGCTTGATTTCCGGTCGCAAAGCCTTCCAGCGCCCGATGGCTGAAGGCGTCGAGCTGCTGAACGCGATTCAAGACGTTTACCTGACCAAAGAAATCACGGTCGCGTAAAAACGACGAAAACAGCAAAAACGGAAAACGGAAAACGGATAATGGAAAATGAAGAAATCATTCTTTCATTTTCCATTATCCGTTTTCCGTTTGCTTTTTAATTTTCCCTGCATCCGTTTGCAATCCAGCGTCGAAACCAAAGATACAAGGCGAGTTCGCCTGTTATAAAAATTAACAAAGGGAAGGTTTACAATGAAAAAATTAGTTTTATTTTTTGCGATGGCGGTTTTGGTGATGACGGCTGGAAACGGCGTCTACGCGCAGAACGGCGGGATGATGAAAAAGGACGGTAAAAAGTCCAACACGATTGTCGACGTGGCGATGACGTCCGCCGACCACACGACGCTGGTCACGGCTCTGAAAGCCGCCGGATGGGTCGAGCCTCTGAAGGCAAAAGGTCCTTACACGGTCTTCGCGCCGACCAACGCGGCATTCGATATGCTGCCCGCCGGAACGGTCAATGCGCTTTTGAAACCGGAAAACAAATCGATGCTCTCGTCGGTGCTGACTTACCACGTGGTCGCGGGAAACTGGTCGGCGAAAGACGTGATGAAGCTGATTAAGAAAGGCAACGGCAAAGCGATGATTAAAACCGTCAACGGCGGTATGCTGACCGCGACGACCGACGGCAAAACCGTGATGATTACCGACGAAAAAGGCATGATGGCGACGGTCATCGCCGCCAATCTGAAAGGCTCCAACGGCA
>DATHBC010000495.1:0-6481 GCA_035296345.1 Pyrinomonadaceae bacterium
CAACGTCGGAGAACCGATAACTTTCTATGTCAGCGTTAAGGTGCCGCAACGTTATACTATGCAAATTTACCGGATGGGTTGGTATAACGGCGAGGGCGGGAAACTGTATTACACGAAGACGAACATAGACGGCGATACGCAGCCGTTTCCCTACGCGAACCAAGTTACGGGACTTCTCGAGTGTGATTGGGAAGAGGGCGAAAGCTGGACGCCGCCGGAGAATACCGTGAGCGGATTTTTTATCGTTAAGCTGACGGCGGCGCTAAGCGGAAAGCAGAGCTACATCGTCTTCGTCGTCCGCGACGATAATCGAACGCCGTCGTCCGACTTTCTGTTCCAGTCGGCAGTAACGACTTATCAGGCTTATAACGATTACCCGGGAAATAAATCATATCTTTCCGATTGGCAAAAAGGTCGGAGTTTATATAAAAATTATAGCTATGGACCTAATCTGCCGGGAATTCCACCGGATGGCGAAGCGGACGACCAGGCGCGGGAAGTATCCTTTAACCGCCCCTATAACCCGCAAAACCGGATTTACGACAGCGCCGGACATTTTTTCGAGCTTGAATACAATATGGTGCGGTGGCTGGAAAAGGACGGCTATGACGTAACTTACCAGACCGATGTTGACACGCACGAGCTGCCGGGCACGCTCGCGCCCGGAAAGCATAAAGCGCTGCTTGTAGTCGGGCACGACGAATACTGGTCGTGGGAGATGCGCGATAGGGTCGAAAAGGCTCGCGACCACCCGACGCAGCCGACGCATCTCGGTTTTTTTGGCGGAAATAACGTTCATTGGCAGATTCGCTTCAAGCCGAGTACCGCCAACAGCGCCCCTGCCGGACAGTCGAACAGAACGATTGTCGCTTATAAGGAACATTGGAGAGACCCGCAGCCCGGAGCCGGAATCGGCGACCCAAACTACAAAAACAACGCTCTGAACATCAATACTGACAATCACACCATCACGACTCTCTGGCGCGAAAACAAAAACTCACTCGTGACGGGTTGCAGCACGGGACAGTTGCCGAACTGTAACTGCCCGTCCGATACTCCGAACTGCACGAAATATCCTGAGGACGAGTTGGTTGGCGTCATGACGGAAATAGCCCCGCTGATTAAAGGCGATTTTCATTTTGTCCTTGAGCTGGGTATGCCCCCGTGGATAAGAAGCGGTATCCCGAACACAATCAGAACGCTTAATAATCTGGTCGGGTATGAAGCCGACACCTATTATAACAATTATGGTCGTAACGTTCAGATTATCAGCAGCTCGCAGATTATACATCCGGATACACAGCAACTGGGCGTTTCTAATGCGGTGTATTATAAACTCGGCAATCAGGCTCGGGTCTTCGCGATAGGTTCGATTCGCTGGTCGTGGGGCTTGGACGACTTCGGGCAGACCAACGTTTATACCAACCAGCCGTGGAAATCTCCGGTTCGCGTCAACTCTTACGCCCAAATTTTGACCAGAAACGTGATAAACTGTTTTGCCGGCTTCACTGCGTGTAATTAGTTTAGGAAAAGGTAGAGAGGCGCAAAATTACTAAGCGTCTCTCTACTTTTTGAGATTAAAGAAATGAACAAGAAAAAATATTTAAGGGAAATCATCTGGCTCAAATTTATTTTGATGACTTTAAGTTTATCGACAGTGCTTGCCGCAGCGCCGACTGATTTCGACGGCGACGGCAAATCTGATTTTGTCGCCATTCGTTATGCTCCCGACGGCACTTTGAATTGGTTAGTGCTGAGAAGTCGTGACGGGTTTTACGCGACTGGTTGGGGTAGAGATTTTAACGGCTCAACCGATTTGCCTGTCATTAGCGATTATGATGGAGACGGAAAAGTTGACATTGCCGTCTGGCGCTATAATTTTCAGACTTCGAATCCGATTCCCTCTTACTGGTATGTTTTAAGAAGCAGCGACAATAGCTTTCTTCCGGCACAGTGGGGCGCTAGTTTCGACGACCTCGTGCAGGCAGATTATGACGGCGACGGAAAAGCGGATTTTGCCGTCTATCGCGACGGCTGGTGGTATGTGATGAGAAGCCGCGACGGATTCTACGCCGAAAAGTTCGGCTTGCCGGAAGATTTTCCGATGCGCGGAAATGATTACGACGGCGACGGAAAAGCGGATTTAGCCGTCACCAGATATTTGCCGCACTCGCCCGGCAGCGCTGTTCCGACTGAAATGTATATTCGACTAAGCAGCAACGGAAGTTGGCGAACCTATAACGTCGGCGATGCCAGATTCACTTGGGTTGTCTCCGGCGATTATGACGGCGACGGGAAATCTGATGTCGCATTGTGGCAAAACAGGCAATGGCTTTGGCTTAGAAGCTCGGATAATCAGCTCGGAGGCGTTCAGTTCGGACAGCCCGGCGACAGTCCGGTTCCGGGAGACTATGACGGCGATGGCAAGACTGACCCTGCCGTTATCAGGGCTGAAGGAGTTCAAAGATATTATTACATTCTGCAAAGCCGGGACGGTTTTAAAGCTATACAGTGGGGAAACGCTAATACGGATGTTCTTGTTACAAGCTTATCCCGGAATTCGCCCGTCGGATTTTGAGAGGGTAGCGCAAAAGCGGCGGATTTTTTCCTGAAAAAGAGAGAAAAAATATTGACTTCCGAAGGCAAAAGGAGTAAGTTTAGAGATGTCAAAATCAATTTGATTCGTTTCCTTTTGCCAGCGAATTAAGTGTAAATCTCACAACGGTTTACGCAATATTACCGATTCCGTTCAGCGTGGTTCTCCCGACCGTCGAAGGCTGCCGAATCGGTTAAGTTTTCCAGGTTAAATTTTTCTTTGGATTTGCGGCTTGAAGTGTGTCTGAAAGTCGCGCTGCCGGAGGTCTTTTCCCGCCGTTTTCGGACGGAGAGACTGTAAGGCGTTGGGAAAAAAATAAACCCCGCCCGATTGGCTGGAACCAATCAAGCGGGTTTTATCAGGGTCACCAGATACGATGTGCCGCGCGCGCAGCGAGCAGACAAGCGTAAGATAATGATACCCGGATGGTAACCGTATCATATCGCGCCCCTGCCGCATTCGCAAGCAAAAAGTCAATCCCGGCTTTCATCCTTGTTTCTTTTGACCCTTTCCTGAAAAAACGGCGAGGTCGAAGTGTGTTTTCTCAACCATAAATTGAGAAAAAACTCGATTTCGTAAACACGACCGGCGAATCGTCGGAGGTGAATTTTACAGAATTCGCCTTTCGAAAATTCTACCGGCTGAGGCATTAATCTCTCCGCCCACGCAAGTTAAGCGGAGAAAATTCAGGAGAGTATGAAAATAAAAAAAAATGAATTGAAACCGGTTTCTTTCGCCGGGATTTTTCGCCTGACGCCGGGCGCGATTTTCGCGGCGAATGGATTTGCAGGCTGTTCGCCTTTCGGGAAAGCCGACGACGGCTGCGGCTTTTGTCCCGCCGTTCGACACTTCCGCCTTGATATTTGTCAATAACGCCTGCTGACGCGGAAACGCGGGCAGTGACGGGGCGTGTCGGGTTAGATGGAAAACCGGAAAAGGGGCGAGAGCAGCGTCGTCGGTAGAACTCTCGCCTCCGGCTCCGGTCAAGACAAGACACGCTCCCTCTCTGCCCGCGTTTCCGCTCAGATAATGCAAAACGCGTCAAAAACGCAAAACGCGTCAAAAATGCAAAACGCAAAATGCAAAACGCAAAATGAAAGAATGGATTTAATTCAAAATCTTAAATTCTAAATCTTAATATTTTGCACTTTGCATTTTGCGTTTTGCATTTATACACGTTTTGCGTTTTCTGCTTATTGTTTTAATTCCACAATCGTAGCGCCTTCGCCGCCCTGCTCGCGCGGCGCGATTGTGTAGCGCGAAACGTGCGGGTGACCTTTTAAGTGGCGATGAACCGCCGATTTCAGCGCGCCCGTGCCGATGCCGTGCACGATGCGCACGCGCTGGAATCCGTTCAGATAAGCCTCGTCCAGAAACGGGTCGACCAAATCGTCGACGTCCGCCGTCGTTTTGCCGATAATCTTCAGCTCGGCGTTCATGTTTTCCGTGTCGAGCCGCAGCAGATTCGTGTCGGACGATTGTTTTTGCAGCCTTTCGAGCCGGCTTTCCTTTTTTCTTTCTTCCGCCGCGCCGCCGGCAGCGGCAACGACGGCTTGCAGGTTGGATATTTTCTCGCGCAGGCGCATCGAGCCGACCATCACTTCAGCCGTTTCGCCGTCGATTTTTTCGACTGTTCCGATTGAGCCGAAAGTTTTTAAGAGAACTTTCATCCCGGTTTGGATAGGACGGTCATCGGTCAGCGGTCTTCGCTCTTCGTCGTTATTTCGCTGACCGCCGACGTTTGACCATTGACCGCTGCCGCCGCTGACTTTCGTCATCGCGGTGCGTTTCAGCTCGGCTTTGCGCGCCTGCATTTCCTTTTCGAGACGCGCTTTTAAGGCTTTGTCCTCGATGCCGGCGACGAAGGCTTTCGCCTGCCGTTCAAAGCTCTCGATTGATTCGCCGAGCTCTTTTTCAAATTCTTTCTGGCGTTCTTTTTCCCGTTTGCGCGCTTCGATGTCGAGCAGCGAGTATTTTTTCGCGGTCGCCTCGCGTTCTTCTTCCAGGGCGACGCGCAAATCTTCGGCAATCTGCGATTCGCGGCGGATTTTCAAAAGGTAATCCGCCGCCTCGCGCGCCGAAACCTCGACGTTCGCGCGCGCTTTTTCAATCACCGGCGGCGGAATGCCGAAGCGCCGCGCAATCTCGATGCCGCTCGACGCGCCCGCCAGACCGGTCAAAAGGCGATAAGTCGGCTGCAAGGTTTTTTCGTCAAACTCGACCGAAGCGTTGATGACCGTTTCGTCGTTCGTCGCGTAGATTTTCAGCCCTCGATAATGCGTCGAAGCGATAACCTGCGCCGCGCATCGGCGGCGAAAATAATCGACAATCGCCACGCCCAGAGCCGAGCCTTCTTCCGGGTCGGTTCCCGTGCCGACCTCGTCCAGCAGAACGAGCGCCGGGTTGCTGCATTCGCGCATCATTCCGGCGATGTTCGAAATGTGCGACGTAAAGGTCGAAAGATTCGCGCTCAAAGACTGGTTGTCGCCGATGTCCGCCAGAACCGATTTGTAAAACGGAATCCGCGCCTCGCGCGCCGGAACGGGCAAGCCGGAAATCGCCATCAGGGAAAGCAGTCCGGCGGTTTTCAGAACAACCGTTTTCCCGCCCGCGTTCGCGCCGGAAATTATCATCACGCTTTTTTCTTTGGTTAATGAAAACGAGACGGGAACGATTTCTTTTTCTGTGCCGCGAATGTTTTCTTCCAGCAGCGGATGTCTGCCTTCAATCAGCGAAAGCGTTTCGTCGTCGGAAATCTGCGGGACGACGGCGCGGAAGCTGCGGGCGAATTCTACTTTCGCCTTGATAAAATCGAGTTCAGCGACGGCGCGGACGGCAAATTCGACGGCGGGCAGCTCGCTGCGCAGCATTTCGGTCAAATCGAATAAAACGCGCGCCACCTCGCGTTCTTCCTTTTCTTTTAAGGCTTGCAGCTCGTTGTTTGCTTCGATAGCTTCGAGCGGTTCGATGAAAACCGTCGCGCCCGAAGACGAAAAGCCGTGCGCCACGCCCGTCACCTTGCCGCGAAAATCGGCTTTCACCGGCACGACGTAACGCTCGTTGCGCTGCGTCACAATCGCGTCCTGAATCGCATCGGACGCGCTGCGCATCAGGCTTTCCAGCGATTTCGTCAGGCGCGCGCGCTGGTGGTTGATTTCGCGCCGCAGGCGCGCCAGCTCCGGCGAAGCCGAGTCGTCGATTTCGCCGCTCGGCAGCAGTTTTCTGTTGATTTTTTCGATAACGGCGAAAAGCGTCGGCGGCAGATTTTCGATTGTCTGCCAGAGCACGGGAACGTTTTCCTTTTCCGGCGCGATGATTGAACGCGCGAACAAAGCCTGGCTGCACAGGCGCGTCACTTCCAAAAGCGACAAGGGTTCGAGCGTCGCGTTGCGGATGCGCAAAACGGCAATCGCGTTCGTCGGCTCGAAAACGTCCGAGAAACGCCACGAAACCTGTTTTTCCTCGTTCAGAAAAATCGTTTCCGTCACGGCTTTTAAATCTCTTTCCAGCTCCAGCCGATTCGTCAAAGGCTGAAGCGCGAGCAGACGCGCCTTGCCCATCGGCGTCTGCGCGCGGGCGGCAAAGAGTGTGAGAAGTTTTTCGTATTCCAATGTTTTTAAGGATTGCATATTTTCAATGAATGGAAGCCAATTTATTAGGAGTTGTTTAATTTTTATTTACCTGCCCGTCTTCATCTGAAAGACCGTATTCAATGTAAAATAAATCCCCTTTTTTATATTCGGAATCGCCGGATTCATTTACGATGACGTATTCCAAGCCGTATTTATCACGGTAAGAAATAAATTCGGTCGCGTTTATCGAATGCACGATGCCCATTTCGGATTTTTTAAACTGTTTAGGAAATTTTACCTTTGAAAAGGAAAT
>DATHBC010000496.1:0-6152 GCA_035296345.1 Pyrinomonadaceae bacterium
AATCATCAGGTAAAAAAAAAGATGCCGTCGGACATCGTTCGTTTTTAGCCGGCGGTCGTCCGGCAGCAAGGAGTGATGAGCGCAATCGAAAATGTCGTTTCAGTTTACGGCTTCCGGGCGGACAGCTCTTTTTACAATGAAATCATTCCGTCGTTATCGTTTCATCTGTTAATTTCCTTTTTGTCGGCATTACCGGCTGCAATATTAAAGACGAGAAATCAGGCGATTAAATTCAATAATTTAGGGCAGCCGATTCGGCTGCCCTTTTTCTTTTTTGTCCGAGCCGTTTAATAATCCCGAGGACATTCGCTCTTAATGCTTCGCGTGTTTTTTTTACATTTCATAGACGCCGACGGTGAGCGGTTGTTCGCCGGCGGCGGCGAAATTCGCTGCCGACGGCTGCCAGGGCGAGTCGATTCTTAATAATTGCTCGGCGGTGGCGGCGTCGACGGGTTTCGAGAACAGATAGCCCTGACCGTATTGGCAGCCGGCTTCGTCGAGCAGTTTTTGATGTTCTTTTTTCTCGATTCCTTCGGCGATGACCGATTTGTCCAGCTTCATTGCCAGCGCCGTGATGGTCTCGACGATGCCGAGGCTCTCGCGGTCCTGCAGCATCCGGCTGACGAACGAACGGTCGATTTTTATCGCGTCGAAAGGAAAGCGGTGCAGATAGCTGAGAGAAGAATAGCCCGTGCCGAAATCGTCTATGGAAATCTGCGCGCCGATGCCTTTCAGTTGTTTGAGCATCTCGATATTGGCGATTGTGTTTTCCATGACAATCGTTTCGGTGATTTCCATTTTCAAAAAGTGCGGGTGCAGCTCGGTTTCAAACAAAATGTCTTTGATTTCTTCGATTAAGGTCGCTTGCCGAAACTGCTTGCCCGAAAGATTGACGCTGACGGAAAGCTCCGGCTGGCGGTAGCTTTTCTGCCATTCGACTATCTGCCGGCACGATTCCCTGAGAATCGAAAAGCCGATTGGAACAATCAGCCCGGTTTCTTCCGCCAGCGGTATGAAATCAGCCGGAGAGATAAGCCCGCGTTCCGGGTGAACCCAGCGGGCGAGAGCTTCGAATCCGACGATTTTTCCGGTTTTCAGCGCGACGATGGGCTGAAAATACGGCTTAATCTCGCCTTTTTCCAGCGCGCGGCGCAGCTCGTTTTCCAGCGTCAGAGCCTGTATGGCGCGCGTGTGCATATGGCTGTCAAAGACTTCGTGGCGCGCCTTGCCGTTCGCCTTCGCCTTATACATCGCCGTGTCTGCGTCGCGCAGGATGTCTTCCGGGCGCTCGTAGCCGGGCAGCGAATAAGCGATGCCCATCGAAGCGGTCGAGACGAATTCGTGCCCGTCCAGAATAAACGGCTCTCTGAGCGAGCTCTGAATGCGCACGGCGACTTCGGTCGCATCTTCCATTCTCGAAATGCCGTCCAGCAGAATCGCAAATTCGTCGCCGCCGAGGCGGGCGACCGTGTCGATTGCGCGCAGGCAGGATTCGAGCCGGTGCGACAAATCAATCAATAGTTTATCGCCCATATCGTGACCGAGACTGTCGTTGACGATTTTAAAACGGTCGAGGTCGACAAAGACGACGGCGAATTTATAAGCCGCCGAACGCTTGGCGCGCTCGACCGCCATGCTCAGACGGTCGGAAAAAAGCGTGCGGTTCGGCAAGCCCGTCAGGGCGTCGTGAAACGCGGCGTGGTGAATCAATTCTTCGGCTTTTTTGCGGTCGGAAACGTCCTGAATCTGGAAAATGACGTGGCGCGGCGCGCCGTCGGCATCGCGCGTCAGCGACGCGCTCTGCAAAACCCACACGGTTTGACCCGTTTTATGGCAGTATCTTTTTTCCAGTTGATAATTGGGAATTTTGCCTTCGAGCAGTTGGTACAGATTGGCGAGGTCGTTGCCCAAATCGTTCGGATGCGTGATTGCCTGAAACCCGTTTTTGAGCAGCTCCTCTTCGGTGTAGCCGAGAATATTGCAGAGCGATTCGTTGACTTGCAGCCATTCGCCTTCGGGGCTGATCAGCGCCATCCCGGCGGCGTGGTCGAAGGCATTGCGAAAATATTCTTCGCTTTCCTTCAGCGCGCGGCTGATGCGCTCCTGTTCGGCGATGTGATGCGAAAGCTCCTCGACGTGCTTTTGCGCCAGCTCAGCCTGCTTGGCGACCGATTCGACCTGTTTTAAGTAAGTCGTGTATGTGAAATAAACGACCGCGACAATCGGCACGACCGCCAGAAAAGCGTAAATACCGAAAACTCCGATTAATTTGGTAATGATGCCGGCGGCGGACGCGCCCGCGAAATACGTGATTGAAGTCCACAGAAAATTCTCGCGCCACATCTGCCAGACGGATTTTCCGGCGCGCAGCGCGACCGCGACGGCGACCAGCCCGGAATTAAAAACGTATTGCGTCAGCCCCATCAAACAGATGGCGACGACGTATTCGGAAGTAAATTCGCGGCGCGACAAATCCGGCAGCGAGCCGAAAAAGAAACGAAGCGTCCAGACGGTCGCGAAGGTCGAAAGAGCGAAAACGGCGAGATTGAAAAACATCGTCATCCGCGTTTTCGATAATTTGTAAGAATTCTGAACCGCGTCGACGACCGCCAGAACTATTCCCGCGTCGCCGCCGAAAAGCAGTATGGAAAGAAAAATAAATGTGTCGGAAACCGAAATGTGACCTTTGACGCCCGGTATTTTGACGACCATCCGCGAGGCGAACAGCAGCGTAATCATCACGAAAATAAAATAGCTGTAACCGAGCTCCGCGTATTTCAGGCGCGACAGCGTGAAGATAAAAGCCAGCGTCCCGAGAACGACAATCGCCCAGCGGTAAGGTTGCAGTAAATTACCGGATTCCTGCTGCTGCGGTTGTGCGGCTGTATCTTTGGACATTCTGTGTTTCGATAAATTATTGAATGTAGAATCGAACCCGGCTTGGCTGGACTGAATAAGAACTGACTGTCTGAAGACAGTTCCAACGCTTTCAGTGCAAAAGCCGTTCCGCTCAAGGCATGCATCGCGCGAAAGCCCGTAAAATCAAGGGTTAATTAAAATTTAGAATTAAAATCGGCTCGCGCCGCTCGCGCCCGGCTGACAAAAAACGTCATCCGCAACTAACAAAAATAGTTCGGATGACGTTTCGAAAACTTTCGGCTACTCCTTAATTTATTCGCCGACCTTTGAGCAATCCGCCGTAATTTTCCGCGAAAAGAAAGCCGAATCATCTGTTTGGGGAGAGTTATCCGGCTTTCTTTTCGGGAATTGACCGCCGCCCGCTTATTTGGTCGTCGCGGCGGCGATATTGGTATAGAACGAATAGCCGCCGCCGTTGTAGGCGCGCACGCGGACGCGATACGCGGTTTTGGCTGTCAAGCCGGTCACGGAAACCGTTTTGACGTTTGCGCCGACGCGACCGGCTTCGCTAAAGTTCGTGCAGTTCGTTCCGCGGCAGGCTTCGATGATAAAACCCGTCTCGTTGGTCGAGCTTTCAGCCCAGGCGAGATTTATCTGGCTGCTCGAAGCGGCTGTGGCGGTTAAATTCGTCGGGCTGGCATTCGGCGATGCATCTGTAGCCGGCTGCATCGCCGCCGTGACGTCGCCGTTAATAAAGGCGTAATTTGCCTGCGCCGCGATGGCGTTCGCCCTCACGGCGTCGCTTATCAAAACGCCGTCGCTCATTAAAACGCCGTCGCTTATCAGAACGCCGTCACTCATCAGGACGCCGTCGCTCATTAAGACGCCGTCGCTCATCAGGACGCCGCAGCTTAAAAAACGAACGCCGTCACTAATTAAAACGCCGTTTCCGGTCAGGATGTGGTCGCTTATCAGGACGCCGTCGCTTATCAGGACGCCGTTTGATTCCAGCGTTCCGTCGCCCATCAGCACGCCGAGTTTATAAACGCCCTGATATGTTGTTATCAGCTCGCTGCCCGTCGCAAACGAATGATCCACGACGACGCCCTGCGCCCAGGTAAACGTCTGCCCGGCAATCGTGCTCTGCGGCGTCGGCGGAGTAGTCGTAGTTAAAAGCGGGCTGCCGGGATTCGACGTCGACGTTAAATCCTGGCGGACGAGCCTGGAAAGACGGACAGCGCCGTCAATGTTCAGCAGCCCCGCGCCCTGCTCGAAGGTGTTGGCTCCGTTAATGGTCTGCGCCGTGTAGCCTAAAAGCGTTCTCACCATATTCGGCGTCAGCTTCGGATTCGCGTGCAGCATCAGCGCGACCGCGCCGGAAACAGCCGGGGTCGCCATCGAAGAGCCCGACAGATACATCTGGTCTCGATTGTTATTGCCCGATACGTTGGCGTCCAGCGCCGGATTGGCGGCGACGAGATTATTCAAGGTTCCCGGATACGATTGAGCGTCGATAATCTTATTGCCCGGCGCGACCAAATCCGGTTTGACCAGATTGTCGTAGTGTTTGACGCCGGTCAAATCGGTGTAAAACGAGCGCGTCGGACCGCGCGAGCTGTAGGTCGCCATCACGTCGTCGGCGCGCGCGTCGGTTCCGTATGAATTGGCGGCTCCGACCGTGATTGCCGAAGGCTCGTTGCCGGGCGAGTGAATCTGACCGTAGATTTTGTTGCCGTTGCCGTCTTTCCCTTCGTTGCCGGCGGCGGCGACGACCACGATGCCCGCATCGACCAGCTTGCGAACCGCCCGGCACAGCGGGTCGAGCGTGTAAGAATCAATCGCGTTGGCGCCGAGGCTCAGATTGACGACCTTCATATTGTAGGTCGTGTTGGCGCGATTGGCGTAAATCCAGTCGAGCGCGGCTAAAATGCTGCTGATTGTGCCGGTGCCGTTTTTGTTCAGAACCCGCAGATTGATAATCTTCGCGTTGCGCGCGATGCCTTCGTAAGAGCCGTTTGAAACAACGCCGTTGCCTGCCGCAATGCCCGCCACGTGCGTGCCGTGCCCGTAAAAATCGTTGGTTGTATTTTCTCCGGTAAAATCCTGCGAGTAAACGACGCGGGTCTGCTTGCCGGTCTCGTCGAGAAAAGCGTTATGACTGGTGTCGATGCCGGAATCGACGATGACGATACCGATTCCCGATGCGTCGAGGGTCAGCCCGGCGCTGCTCATAACGCTGCGAGCCGCAGATGCGCCGGTTGTCGTCGTCATGTGTCCGAGCGTTTTAACCGTATCGTCGGTCGTCATAAAATCGACGTCCGAGCGCGACGAAATTGCCTCGATGTCTTTCTGCTTGACTCTGTAGACTTTAAAAGCAAAGCTGCCGTATGAGTTTTTCAGAACTGCCGCTTTATTATTCAAGTCGCTCGTCAGACCGCTCGTCCAGCCCGCAGCCGGCGAGATGATGACGTCGAGGTAAGCGTCCTGCGCGACCTGCGTCATTTTCTTTTTCAGCTTGAGGCTCTTTTTATCTTTCGATTGAGCGAAAGCGTTTTCCGACAGCGCGCCGGAAAATAACGTCATGACGATTACCATCAAGCCGAACCATTTTTTTATGTTTAATTCCCTGTTGTTCATCTTCATTCTCCAATACACCGGGCATTGCCTGCTGCCGTTGCCTGCGTTATGGGCAGAACGCCCGTTTTAATACACGTGAGAAGCGATGTCGTCGTTAACCTGCACGGGAGGTCGCTGAACGGCGACGTCGCTCATATAGATTCCGGTTCTCGTATAAATTCCGTTTCCGAGTCCGCCGGATTTAGCCTGACTATTTAATTTCGGATAACCCGTAAATGCCAAAAGAATCGCCAGCGTGGAAATGACGATAAGTCGAGGCATGTTAAAGATTCGTTTTACGTTTGTCATTTATTTCGTTTAATAGTTACTAGATTTAAACAGCCGCCGGTTCTCCGGAGGTTGACGCTCTAATAACAACACTCGTGCCATACAACTAATTTGTGAATTTAAATGGTTTACACGATTCAGGCGGGTTTGGATTTATGCGTCATATGTCAAAAAGGCAGAGTTTTTCCGTCAATTTGACCGAGTTCGTTCAAGTAACGGACCTTAAAAGATGAATTAACCGGGATACTTGTTCGGGCTCGTTAAAACTGAATGAACCGACAAAACCGGACTGCTTTTTAAGTCTCCGCGCCAAAATTTTGATATAAATAGAGCGAATTTCAAATAAATGAGATACAAGAGTAGAATCAAAGAATGAAGGCATATTCTTT
>DATHBC010000497.1:0-1887 GCA_035296345.1 Pyrinomonadaceae bacterium
GATTTGGACGCGCAGCTCTGGGAGAAGGTCGAGCAGAACCCGCGCCGGATGCTGGCGCAAATCAGCGACCTGCGCCTCTGGCAGAAAGCGTCCGAGCCGTCATACGTCGAAAGAGTCCGAGCTTTTGCCGCGCGCTCGGAAAAATACCTCGCCGCGCCGAAAAATTCCTTCGGCGGAATCACCGGGCAAAATCCAATCGCTTATTTCTGCGCCGAATACGGCGTTCACAATTCGCTGCCGATTTATTCGGGCGGGCTGGGAATTCTGGCGGGCGACCATCTGAAATCGGCGTCGGATATGAACGTTCCGCTCGTCGCCGTCGGGCTTTTTTATCGCTTCGGCTATTTTCGGCAAAAACTGGCGCACACCGGCTGGCAGGAAGAAAGATATTTGGACGCTTTTGAAAATCAGCTTCCGCTCGAACCTGTCAGAGATACGAACGGCGAACGGATTTTCGTGAGGGTCGAGATGCGCGGGCGCGAAGTCTGGGCGCAGGCGTGGCGCGCGCGCGTCGGCAGAATCCCGCTTTACCTGCTGGACACGAACGTTTTGCAGAACGCCGAAGTCGACCGCCTGATAACCGGGCATCTGTACGGCGGCGACGCTGAAACGCGCATCGTGCAGGAAGAAATCCTCGGCATCGGCGGCGTGCGCCTTTTGCGGGAACTGGAAATCGAGCCCGCCGTTTATCATCTGAACGAAGGTCATTCGGCGTTTCTGACCCTGGAGCTGGCGCGCGAATTTTTGCGGGAAAACGCGGATAAAGGCTTTGCCGACGCGGTTTCAGCCGTGCGCGAAAAATGCGTCTTCACGACGCACACGCCCGTCGCCGCCGGAAACGACACTTTCGCGCCCGCGCTGCTCGAAAAATGTTTCGACGCGGAATTTCTGGCGTCGCTGAAAGTCTCAAAAGAAGAATTTTTCGATGTCGGGCGCACCGCGCCGGGCGATGCGGGCGAATGGTTCGGAATGACGCCGTTCGCCATCCGCATGTGCCGCTCGGCAAACGGCGTCAGCGAAAAACACGGCGAAGTCTCGCGCGTGCTGTGGCAAGAGATGTTTGACGGAGCCGAACCGGACGAAGTTCCGATAACGTTCGTCACCAACGGCGTTCACGCGCCGACGTGGATTGCGCCGGCTTTAAAAGCAGTCTATGAAAAATTTATCGGCGCGGACTGGACGGAAATTTTAAAAGACGAAACGGCGTGGCGCGCCGGCATAGACGGGATTCCCGACCGTGAAATCTGGCGCGCGCACAATCTGCTGAAAAATCAGCTCATAGCCTTTATCCGGCAAAGAATTTTCGCGACCGAAACCGGCTTGCTCGAAACGATTCACGAACACCGCGACGTGAAAAACTTTTTCGAGCCGGAGGTTTTGACCATCGGTTTTGCGCGTCGCGTGGCGGCTTATAAACGCTGGAATCTGCTCTTGTCGGACGTGCCGCGATTGCAGCGAATGATTGGCAGTGTCGAGCGTCCCGTGCAATTCGTTTTCGCCGGAAAAGCGCACCCGCAGGACCGCACGGCGAAAGCCCTGCTCCAAAACCTGATGAACCAGAAGCAGAACGGAACGTGGCTGCAGCGCGCCGTTTTCATCGAAGATTACGACCAGGAAGTGGCGCGTTATCTGGTTCAGGGCGTCGACGTCTGGCTGAACGTTCCGCGTCGCCCGCTGGAAGCTTCGGGCACGAGCGGACAGAAGGCGGCGATGAACGGCGGCTTGAATCTTTCCATTCTGGACGGCTGGTGGATTGAAGGCGCGAACGGCGAAAACGGATTTTCCGTCGGCGTTCTGCGCGACGAAGGCGATTTGAGCGAGGACGAAATCGACGCCGCCGACGCCGAATCGCTTTACAGCATCTTGGAATCGCAAGTCGTTCCGGCA
>DATHBC010000498.1:0-6901 GCA_035296345.1 Pyrinomonadaceae bacterium
GACGGATAAATCGACGGCTGTCACCTGCGCGCCGGCGCGGGCGAAATTCATCGTGTCCGTGCCGATGCCGCAGCCGATTTCCAGAACTTTTTTGCCGCGCCATTTATCAAACTCGGCAAAAGCCGGGATGTGCGACTCGACAAAATACTTGCGCCATTCGACCTGGTCGAAATATTCTTTCGTGCCGATTTCGGCGGTCGAATGGCGAATGTTACACGGTCGCGCGTTCCAGTAATCCTGGACTTTTTCGATGGAAACTTCGGCAAAATTCGTGCTCATTTGTTCGTTTATTTATTTTATTTAAGCGTGATTCGTCAGCGCGTTTTCGCTTTCCAGCTTTGCTTTGACCTGCGCTTCAATCCATTCGTAAGTTGTTGCCAGACCTTGTTCCAGAGAAATATTCGGTTCCCAGCCGAGAACTTCGCGCAGCTTCGTATTGTCGGAATTTCTGCCGCGCACGCCCTGCGGTCCGTCGATGTGCTTTTTGGAAATCTGCACATCGGCGATGGCGGCGATAATGTCAGCCAGTTGATTAATCGTCACCATTCTGTCCTGCCCTAGATTCAGCGGCTCTGGAAAATCCGAGCGCATCAGGCGGAAAAGACCCTCGACGCAGTCTTCGATATAGCAGAAAGAGCGCGTCTGCTCGCCGTCGCCCCAGATTTCGATTTCGTGATTTCCGGTCAGTTTCGCGTAGGCGATTTTGCGGCACATCGCCGCCGGAGCTTTTTCGCGTCCGCCTTCCCAAGTTCCTTTTTCGCCGAAGATGTTGTGAAACCGGACGGTGCGCGTTTCGATACCGTAATCGTTGCGGTAATGCATACAAAGAATTTCGCTGACGAGTTTTTCCCAGCCGTAGGCGTCCTGCGGCAGAGCCGGGTAAGCGTCTTCTTCCTTTAAAGGCGTCACGTTTGCCTCTTCCTGTAAATATTCGGGATAGATACAAGCCGAACTGGTGTAGAGATAACGTTTGACGCCGTTTGTTTTCGCCGCTTCGAGCGTGTGCAGGTTGATCAGCGAATTGTTGTACAGAATCTGCGCGTGATGATTCGAGATAAAACCCATTCCGCCCATATCAGCCGCCAGCGCGTAAACTTCTTCGACGCCGCGCGTCGCCTGTAGACAGTTGTCCCAGCGGCGCAAATCCAGAATTTCAAATTCGTCGGCGGTCGAATCGGCAAATTCGGGATATTTTATATCGACGCCGCGCACCCAGAAGCCTTTTTCCTTTAAATACGTGACCAGGTGACTGCCGATAAAACCGCCCGCGCCCGTCACTAAAACCTTTGTTTGCTGTTTTTCCATACATTAGTGAAAAATTTCTCTTGAGTTGGAGACGCAGTTTTGGAAACTGCGAAAAAAACTCGGTTTGTCTTTCTTTTTATTTTTACTCTTTATTTTTAACTTTTGCCTTTGATTCGCTATTTACTGCTCTTCGTCGTGACGATAGCTCGAGCGGTGATAATAGCTTTGATAATAATAGTAATTATCCTGTGAGCGCAGGTTGACGTTGTTTAAAACGACGCCGAAAATTTTCGCGCCGATGTCCTGCAAAAGCTGGCGCGAGCGGCGCACGACCTGTCGCGAGCTTTTGCCCGAATGGACGACCAGAATCACGCCGTCCACCATCGAAGCAATCAAAACGCCGTCGGTAAACGAAGCAATCGGCGGCGAATCGACGACCACGTGCGTAAAGCGTTTCTGCATTACTTTCAATAAGTTCGACATTTGTTCCGAGCCTATAAGCTCAGCCGGATTCGGCGGAACCGGACCTGACGGCAGCAGATTCAGCTTGGCGGTTTCCTCGTATTGGACGATGTCCAAAACTTCTTCTTCCGTCATATCGCTCGATAAAATCGTACTTAGACCTTCGCCGTTGCCGATATTGAAAATGCTGTGCAGGCGCGGGCGGCGCATATCGGCGTCGATTATCAAAACGCTCGCGCCGGTCTGCGCCAGGCTGATGGCGGTGTTGACGGCGGTCGTCGTTTTGCCTTCGGCGGGCAGGCTCGACGTAATTAAAAGCGATTTCGGCGCGTGACCGGCGGTCGAAAGCAAAATCGAAGTTCGCAGCTGCCGGTAAGCTTCCGCCAGCGCCGAACGAGAATCGGTGTGAATCAAAAGCTCGGATTTTCCCGAAGTGTCGACCTCCTCGTTTGCGCCGACCAGCAGAAGCCTGCGTTTCGGCAGCGAGTCGATGGTCGGAATTGCCGCCAGAGCCGGAAGCTGAAGGAAGTTTTCGACTTCTTCGGTCGATTTGATGGTGTCGTCCAGATATTCGAAGAACAATGCCAGACCCGCGCCGAAAAGCGTCGAGAGAAACAGCGCCGCCAGCACGGTCGTCAGCCGGCGCGGCGAAATCGGCGTTTCCGGCGGCAGCGCCCAATCGACGACGCTGATGTTGTTTTCCGTTCCGGTCGCCTGCAGGTCGTTGTTGCTCTGGTTTTTTTGCAGGTTGTCCAGAAAGCCTCGATTCGTTTCGACGTTCTGCTCTAAAAGGCGAATATTGATGGCGGCTTGATTTTCGCCCTGCGCTTCGTTGTACTGCTGTGTGAAGGCGGAGCGGATTTTATCTTCCTCCGCTTTCGACTGCTCGTAGCGCGTTTGGAAATTAATCAGCATGTCGCGCGCCGCTCGCGTGCGATATTCTTCCAAATCTTTTTTATTCTGGTCTTGTCTTTTTTGAATGCTGTCTCTTAAAGAATTTATCTTTTTATTATATTCCTGAATTTCCGGCGCGTTTTCCTGATATTCGATAAGCAGGCGTTCTTTTTCGGCTTCGAGGTCGGCGATTTTCTTCGCCACCTCGTTGCTCAAAGTCCGCATGTCGTTTTCGCGCTCGGTAAAATAACGCACCAATTTGTCTTCGGCTAAGGCGCGGATTTTTTCCGGCGAGCTTTTGACGGCGTTGTATTCGGCTTCGGCGTTTTTGCGCTTGTTTTCGGCGTCGAGCAATTGTTTGTTCAATCCGGCGAGGCGGTCGATAACGATTGTCTGTTCACCGTCTTTTTTCAAAATCCCGGCGTTGCGTTTCAATTCGACCAGCTTGATTTCGTCGCGCCTGATTTCCGCCTGCAAATTGGCGACGCGCTCGGTTAAAAATTCGTTTGTTTCTTTATTTTTGCCGGTGCGCTTTTCCTGATTCGCCCGGGTAAAAACCTCGGCGATGCCGTTGGCGACCAGCGCGGCGAGTTCCTGGTTCGTGTGTTGAAAACTGATGAGAATATGGCGCGTGTCCTTGACTGTGGCGCGCGATTCCCTGACGGGCTCGATGCGTAATTTCTTTTTAATAATATCGACGTACGGAGCCAGGCGCATCGCTTCGTTAATATCTTCGTTCGACGCCAGGCTGCTGCCGAGCGTTACCTCGGCGACGCCCTTATCTTCTTTCTTTTCCGGTTTGCTTGCCAAGCCTACGGCGCGCAGCATAGATTGCCAGATTGAAACGCTGCCGTCGGCTTTCGCGACCTGAAAATCCTTGTTGCTGTCCAGATTCAGTTCCTTGACGACGCGGCGCAGGATGTTGTCGCTCGTCAAAAGCTGCAATTGCGTGTTGAAGTAAGCCGGGTCGTTGTTCGGTATCAGCGGTCGGTCGCTGGTCTGGAGCGCGGGATTCGCCTGTTCGAGGTCGACCTGCACGCGCGCGGCGGCTTCGTAAACGTTCGGTTTGCGCGCCACGTAAATCGCCGTCAAGGTCGTCATCAGCACGGCGATTCCCAAAACCAGCCAGAGGCGCTTGCGAATGGCGCGCCAGTAATCCAGCAGTTGAAAACCTTCCTGCGCGGTCGCGGCGCGATACATCGGATAATTCCCGTTGCCGTTCGCCGCGGCATACGGCGGCTCGAACGGGCGCTCCAGCTCGTGGCTCGTTTCCGTGGTTTTCGTAGTTATTATTTCACGAGTTTCTTTCATACACTTACTTGCTTGCTTACCCTTGCCCAACTCAAAAACTTTACGGAACGCGATAAAAAAGACTGGGAATTCCGCCGGTAATGGCTTTCGTTACGCTATTTAAAATGGTTTTTGTCGGGTCTTCGGAAACGGCGATAATGTCGTTCGGCATCAGAAAAGGGTCTTTGACTTTCCCCGAATCTATTTCTTTCAAATCAAACGTAAAAACTTCCCAGTCGCTGCCGTCCGGCTTCTGGCGCAAAACCCTGATTTTATCTTTTTTGGAAGCGGGCTTAAAGCCTTCGGCTTCGATGATTGCCTGTCTGAGCGTGAGCGGCTGTTTGAGCTTGACCGAGCCTTGTTTATTGACGTTTCCGTAAACGTAAACCAAATCGAAATCGAGCACCGAGACGATGTCGCCCGGCTGCATCCAGAGATTTTCCTTGCCTTCCAGCACGTCCCGGATTTTGTATTGATAAAGAACTAAATCCGTCTCGTCAGTCCCGGTCTTGGTATCAGAGCCAATATTTTCTCGGCAAGCCGAAGTGCTGCCCGTGCGCGCGACGATTAGTTTCGTTCCGGCTTTTTCCGAATCCGGACCGCCGGCAAACGAAAGCAGTTCGAGCAGGCGAACTTTTCTATTCAGATAAAAATTGCCCGGTTTCTCGACCGCGCCGATAACGGCAAACGATTGCGAGCGCTGGTCGGTTACGCGCACGGTGACAAACGGGTTGCGCAAAATGGTTTTGTGCTTTTCGGAAATCTCCTGCTGCAATTCCTGCTCGGTTTTGCAGACGACGCGCACCGGCTCCTCCAGGCGCGGCAGGCGAATCGTGCCCTGCGGCGAAACGTTGAAAGTTCCACCGTAATTGGCGTGATTGAAAACCGTGACTTCAATCGTATCCTGATAGCCGATGCGGTATCGCTCGTCCTTTCTGTTCGCGTCCGCCAGAACGGAAATGGCGGCTGTCGTGCCGGAGCCGTTTTGATTCGTGACGGTCGATTTCTCGGTTTGCGTCTGCTCTGGTTTTTCGCTGTTCGTGCTTTTCGGCTGCTGCTCCTGCTGTCCGAAAACCGCTGCCGCGCCGAGCACGACGGTCAAACAAAATACTGCGAACAATTTAATTGCTCTCATTGTCTTTACTCCATTATTTACTTCGGGAAGGAATTTCAAGTTCTTTTGATTCTCATTCACACCGAAAAGTTTCTCCGGTTATTTCGGCAGACGTTTGTTACAAAATAACTTAAAAAAGGATAGTTTAGCAAATCTGCCGGCTCTTTGTCATTCTCATTTGTCCTTTGTTTATTTTTCGGAATAAACTTGTCTGAAGCGATTTTATCCGGCGAATCCGATTTTTATGAACTCAACTTCTAACGCCACGCCGATGCTGCGGCAGTATCTCGAAATAAAAAAACAATATCCCGGAACGATTCTGTTTTTCCGTCTCGGCGATTTTTACGAGCTTTTCAACGACGACGCGATAACGGGCGCGCGCGAGCTGGAAATCACTCTCACGGCTCGGCATAAGGACTCGCCCAACCCGATTCCGATGTGCGGCGTCCCGCATCACTCGGCGGCAAATTACATCTCGCGCCTGGTCAAAAAAGGCTATCGCGTGGCGATTTGCGAGCAGACGGAAGAAGCCGGGCAGGGCAAAAAGCTCGTCCGCCGCGAGGTCGTCCGCATCATCACGCCCGGCACGGCGATTGACCCGCAGCTCGTCGAATCGCGCGAAAACGTTTATCTGGCTTCGCTTTGCGGCGCGGGCGAAACCTTCGGCGCGTCTTTTCTGGAGCTTTCGACCGGCGAGTTTTTTACCACGCAGATTTCCGGCGCGGAAGCGTGGACAAATATCTGCGCCGACGTCGAATCTTTCGCGCCGCGCGAGATTCTGTTTCCCGAATCTTTAAGAAAATTAATCGAAAGCTGTTTTGGAAATTCCGTGCAAACCAAAACGCCGGAGAAATCGAACGTCTTTTTTATCTCGCCGCCGGCAAACTCAAATAAATTTTCCGCCGCTTTAACGGGCTTGGACGATTGGCTCTTTCAAACCGAAGACTGCGAAAATCTCCTGAAAAACCAGTTCAGCGTGCGCGAATTAACCGGCTTCGGGCTTGCCGGAAAACCGGAAGCCGTGCGCAGCGCGGGCGCTTGCCTGCGCTACGCCCGGGACACGCAGCGCGCCGCCGCCGAGCATATCGCCGAGATAAATTATTTTGAAGCCAGCGATTTTATGGTTTTGGACGCCGTCACGCTGAAAAATCTCGAAATCGTCGAAGCGCGCGGCGAAAACAACAAACGCTGCCTTTTCAGCGTCATCGACTCGACCGTGACCGGAATGGGCGCGCGCCTTCTGCGCTCCTGGCTGCTGCGACCTTCGATAAAACGCAGCGAGATTCAAACGCGCCTCGCCGCCGTTTCAGAATTGACCGATTCCATACTGCGCGACAAAATTCGTTTCCTTTTAAAAGAAGTCTCCGATCTGGAACGCCTCGTCGGTCGCCTGAATCTCGGAACGGCTTCGCCGCGCGACCTTTTAGCCCTAAACCGTTCCCTTTCGCAGACGCCAAACATCAACCAGTCGTTATCGGACGCGCAAAGCCTTCTGCTGCAAGTTTTATCCGAAAATATTTTTGAGCTGCCGGAAATTCAAAATTTAATCGCGCGCTCGATTTCCGACGAGCCGCCCGCGAACATCGGTGACGGCGGCGTAATTCGTCAGGGCTTTAACGCGGATTTGGACGAGCTGCGCGAAATCAGCCAATCGGCGAAACAGATTATCGCCGGTTTTGAAGAACGCGAGCGCAGCCGCACCGGAATTTATAATCTCAAAATCAAATTCAATAGCGTTTTCGGCTATTTTATCGAAGTCTCGAAAGGAAACGCCCCGCGCGTCCCGGCTGATTACGAGCGCCGGCAAACGCTGACCAACGCCGAACGATTTACCACTCCGCAACTGAAAGAATGGGAAGAAAAAGTCCTCGGCGCGGAAGAACGCATCAAGGAAAT
>DATHBC010000499.1:0-3219 GCA_035296345.1 Pyrinomonadaceae bacterium
GCGACTCTTTTTTTCGGCTTCCAGATGCTTGCCGGGAAGCTCGAAATTATGGTCCCAGAACGTGACTTTTCCGGTTTGCAGTTGAAAATCCTGCCGCCACGCGGCGATTGAGCTGACCCAATCTTCCTGCCCGCGCGTCACGTCTATAAAACACGGAATCGAGCTTTTGCCCGGACACGCGCGATGCGACTGCGGCGTGTTGGCGATAATCATCCTGTGCGTTCCGCCCGCGTGTTCGAAGTAATAATAAATTCCTTCTTCTTCCATCAAACGCGAGGCGAAAGCGAAATCCGATTCGCGATACTGCACGCAATAGTTTCGCTTGTGAAAAGCGCCCTGAATTTCAGGGATTATCTCAAAACCTTCAAAAACTTTTTTGAGAATGTCGGGCACGGTCAGGTGCTGGAAAATCCGGCTCTGCACGTTCTGCGTCAGAATCCAGACGTGCGGCACGATCGTCGCGTAATAATAAGAAAAACGCGAGTCGCGCGTGCCCTGCGAAAACTGGCTGACGATGCCGTTAAACGCGCGCGTGTTGCCGTCGCGCTGTGTGACGGCAAGCGACACGGACTGACCGAGAATTTTCTGCACGTCGACGGGCGTCGCTTCAAATCCCTCGCTCGTTTCCTCGTGCAGCAATTCGACGTCGATCCGAAAAAGCTCGGACATCGCTTCGGTCGCTTTCATTCTTTTCAACAGAAGAAAGTCTTTGCCCAGAGGCGTCGAAATGCTCAATAATCTGCCGTCCTGTGTCGTTGCCATAAATCAATTAACTTTACGTGAATCTGAAATTAAAAGCTTTTCTCTTTGCGTTTCTTTGCGTCTTTTCCTTTGCGCTCTTTGCGGTTAAGAATTTTTTTAACGCAAAGAACGCAAAGGTTTCGCAAAGGTCGCCAAGAAAAAATCATAAGCCGCTAACTTTAATTCACATAACTTTACCTAAACAACCTCGTAAACAAATTTCCCGCTTTCGTCAGTCGAAACGTAAACTTTGCCGACGCCTTCGCCCGTCGCCATCCGCGACAAAAACTCGCCCGACATTTCCGGCAAAAGCGTTCCGTTCAGGATGTTATGAACGTTGCGCGCGCCCGAATCGACGTCGGTGCAGCGTTTCGCCACGGTTTCTATGACGGAATCATCGTAGGAAAATTGCGCTTTATGATTCGCGGCAATGCGGGCGGCGATTTTTGAAAGCTGCAATTTGATGATGAGACGCAGCACGTCGTCCGAAATCGGATAATACGGCGCGACCGTCATGCGTCCCAAAAGCGCGGGCTTAAACGCTTTCGAGAGTTCCGGGCGAATCGCTTCGAGCAAGCCTTCCGGCTCGGGCTTGGTGTCCGGGTCGGCGCAGAGCTTCATAATCGTGTCGGTCGCGACGTTCGAAGTCAAAAGAATCACCGTATTTTTGAAATCAATCTCGCGTCCTTCGCCGTCTTCGAGCTGACCTTTATCGAAAACCTGATAAAAAAGCTCCATCACGTCCGGGTGCGCTTTTTCGACTTCGTCCAGCAAAACGACCGAATACGGTTTTCTGCGCACGGCTTCGGTCAAAACGCCGCCTTCGCCGTAGCCGACGTATCCCGGAGGCGAGCCTTTTAAGCTGGAAACCGTGTGCGCTTCCTGGTATTCGCTCATATTTATCGAAATCAGATTGCGCTCGCCGCCGTAGAGCGTGTCAGCTAGAGCCAGAGCCGTTTCGGTTTTTCCGACGCCGGAAGTTCCGACCAGAAGGAAAACGCCGATGGGTCGTTTCGGGTCGGTCAGACCGGCGCGCGAAGTCTTAATGCGTTCGGAAATCGCGTTCAGCGCGTGGTCTTGCCCGACGACACGCTTTTTCAAGGTTTCCGCCAGCTTCAAAACCGCCGTAATCTCGTCGGCGACCATTTTGCCGACCGGGATTCCCGTCCAGCCGGAGATGACTTCGGCGATTGTCTGACCGTTGACGACGGGCTGCATCAAAGGCGTTTCGCCCTGAACTTCCTTAAGCTGCGCGTTTAATTTCGCCAGCTCGGATTTTAAAAACTCGGTATCAATCGGCTGATTCGTTTCCGGCGCGGGCGCGGCGGCAGTTGATGAAGCGTCGCCCGAAACCGTTTCGACAGCCGCGCCCGAAGCTGTTTCGGCGGTTGCCGCGCCTGCCGTCGCGACTTCGGCGGATTCCGTTTCAGCCGTCGCCGCTTGACCATTGCCGTTTCCGTTTTGACTTGCGGCAGGTTTCGCGTCGAGACGCGACATTTCGAGCTTGAGACGAATGTTGCGGATTTTTTCAATCAGCTCCTTTTCTTTCGTCCATTGCTCGTTATATTTGCCGAGCTTTTCTTCTTCGCGGGCTTTCAATTCTTTCAGTTCGCCGAGCCGTTCCTCGTGCCGCGCGCCCGTGACCAGCTCGCGTTCGAGCGAAGCGATTTCCGCGTCGAGGCGATTGATGAATTTTGTGGAATCTTCAATCGCGCCCGGCGTCGCGCCCTGACCGATGGCGACTTTCGCGCAAGCCGTGTCGAGAACCGAAACCGATTTGTCGGGAAGCTGGCGACCCGTAATGTAACGCTGCGAGAGCTTGACGCATTCGACAATCGCTTCGTCCAGGATGCGGACGCCGTGATGCTCTTCCATTTTTCCGACCAGCCCGCGCATCATTCCGACGGCTTTTTCTTCGTCCGGTTCCTCGACCTTGACGACTTGAAAACGCCGGGCAAGCGCGGCGTCTTTTTCAAAATATTTTTTGTATTCCGCCCACGTCGTCGCCGCGATTGTGCGCAGCTCGCCGCGCGCAAGCGCGGGCTTTAAAAGGTTTGCGGCGTCGTTTTGCCCGGCTTGCCCGCCCGCGCCAATCATCGTGTGCGCTTCGTCGATAAATAAAATAATCGGTATCGGCGATGCTTTGACTTCATCGATTACCGATTTCAGGCGATTTTCAAATTCGCCTTTGACGCTCGCGCCCGCTTGCAGAAGTCCCAAATCGAGCGTGCGAACAATCACATTTTTGAGCGGTTCGGGAACGTCGCCCGCCGCGATGCGATTGGCAAAGCCTTCGACGACCGCCGTTTTGCCGACGCCCGCTTCGCCCGTCAGAATCGGGTTGTTCTGGCGGCGGCGCGTTAAGATGTCGACGAGCTGCCGCACTTCAAAATCGCGTCCGAGAATCGGGTCGATTTTTCCGGCGCGCGCTTTCGCCGTCAAATCTTCGGTGTACTGGTCGAGAGCTTTCGTTTTGCC
>DATHBC010000500.1:0-3133 GCA_035296345.1 Pyrinomonadaceae bacterium
GGAACGATTATCTCCGCGCCTTCGATTGTTCTTTCAATCGTTTTCGGCTGGAATCTGATTTTTACGATTTTCGCCATCGGGCTTTCGACGACCGTTTACACGGTTTTCGGCGGCGTGCAAGCCGTGACGTGGACTGACGTCAAACAAATGTTCGTCATTTTTTTCGGTCTGGCGGTTTGTTTAATCGTGATTTTATCGAGCTTTCCCGCCGGCGTTTCCTTGACTGACGGGCTTTATCTGGCAGGCTCGCTCGGCAAGTTGAACACGGTCGATACGCATTTTGATTTGAAGGAAAAATACACGATTTGGTCGGGCTTAATCGGCGGGTTTTTCCTGATGCTCGGCTATTTCGGCTGTGACCAGAGCCAGGTGCAGCGATTTCTGACGGCAAAATCGGTCGACGAAGGCAGAACGTCGCTTTTGATGAGCGCGTTTCTGAAAATTCCGATGCAGTTTTTTATCCTGCTCATCGGCGTTCTGGTTTTCGTCTTTTATCAATTTCAAGCGCCGCCCATTGTTTTTAACGCCTACGAAGTCGCCAAAGCCGAACAGAACGCGCAGTTTCAAACGATTCAGCAAAACTACGCGCAGGCGCACGACGAACGGCGCGAAGCCGCGATAAAATTCAGCGAAAAGCCAATCGACGAATTCAGACAAATGTATGTCGATGCCGACAAAAATTTTAACGCGACGCGCGCCGAAGCCGTCAAATTTATCAGGGACACGAGCGACCCGAAATTTAACGACGTCAACTACGTTTTCCCGACCTTTGTTTTACAGAATATGCCGATGGGCATTATCGGCTTGATAATCGCGGCGATTTTCGCTGCGGCGATGTCTTCGATTTCGGCTGAACTGAATGCGCTGGCGACCGCGACGACGATTGATTTCTATCACCGTCTTTACAAACCCGAAGCGACGGACGCGCATTACGTCTTCGTGGGCAGAATCGCCACTTTCGTCTGGGGAGTTTTCGCCTGCATCGTCGCCGTTTTCGCCGCCAATCTCGGCTCGCTGATTGAAGTCGTCAACAAGTTCGGCTCGTTTTTTTACGGCTCGCTGCTCGGCGTTTTCGTGCTGGCTTTCGTCGTCCGGCGCGCGCGGGCGAGAGGCGCGTTTTTCGGTTTGTTGTTCGGCATCGCGTCGGTCTGGATTGCCAGCAGGTACACCGACATCGAATTTTTATGGTTTAACGTTATCGGCTGCCTCGTCACGGTAATTGCCGGATATTTAATCAGTTTGACGGTCAAAGGAGAAGAATAGTCCACAGATGAACAGGAAAAAAATGGAAAACGGAAAACGAAAAACGGAGAGCTTCGGGCGGAAAATTTTCGCTTTGATAATTTTATTATTTTCCATTTTCCATTTTCCATTTTCCGTTAATTCACAGGTGCGCCCGGTTTACGATTACGGCGCAATCGGTTTGGGTCAGATTCTCAAAAGATTAAACACGACCGCCAGCGTGATGCACATCGGCGCGCACCCGGACGACGAAGATTCCGCGCTGCTCGCTTACCTGGCGCGCGGCGAAAATGCGCGAACGGCTTATTTGTCTCTGACGCGCGGCGACGGCGGGCAGAATATTATCGGCTCGGAATTGTTCGAGCCGCTCGGCGTGATTCGCACCGAGGAGCTTTTGCAGGCGCGCAGGCTGGACGGCGCGGAGCAGTATTTCACGCGCGCCTTCGATTACGGCTTTTCCAAAACCTTAGCCGAAGCGCGCGAGAAATGGGACGAAAAAATAATTTTGTGCGATGCGGTGCGCGCTATCCGCCGCTTTCGCCCGCTGGTCGTTATTTCACGTTTTTCCGGAACCGCGGCGGACGGTCACGGGCAGCACCAGTTTGCGGGCTACATCGCGCCTTTAGCCGTCAAAGCCGCCGCCGACATCAATCAATGCAAGGACGCGGGCGAAGCGTGGCAGGTTTTAAAATTCTATGTTTCGCAAGGCTTTCGCTCGCAGGCGCAGCCGACTCTGCGTTTGAATACGGGCAGGTACGATTACCTCCTCGGACGCTCGTTTTTCGAAATCGCGATGGAAGGCAGAAGCCAGCACAAAACGCAGGAACAAGGCGTTTTGGAACTGAAAGGCGAGCGGTTTTCGGGCTTGAATCTGATTGAAAGCAAAGTGCCGAAAGTCGAAAAAGAAACGAGCGTTTTCGACGGCATAGACACTTCTTTGGAGAACATTCCGAGATTGTTCAGCAAAGATCACAACGCCGTCGGCGAATATACAAAAGCGCGTTTGCAGACGATACGGCAATCAGCCGAGCGAGCCGCAAAAGAATATAATCCCGATGATTTTCAAAAAATACTGCCCGCTCTGGTGCAGGGAAGCAAAGCTGCCAAAGAGCTGGCTTTAAGTTACGCTTTTTTTTCGGGACCCGAAGAACGGAAGAAAAGCTTCGACGAAAGAAGTGCGAATGAAGCCGACCTTTCTTTCATTGCCTGGGAAAAACTGCGCCAACTTACCGAAGCCATAAAGCTCGCGGCGGGGATTCAAATCGAGGCTTTAGCCGACCGCGAAACCATCGCCCCGACGGAAAGTTTTACGGCGTCCATTAAGGTTTTTTATCCCGAGAACCCGAATATTAAGGTCGAGCAAATTAATCTCTACACGCCCTACACGCGGCGAGATTGGAAGATTCAGCAGGCGGAAGAACCTAAAAGCGATTCTCCGCTTGCCGCCTTCTGGCGCGAAAAAGCCGTCCAGGCTGCTTATTTCAATGTCAGCGTGCCGTCCGGGGCGGAATTGACGCAGCCTTATTTTCTTGAAGCGCCGCGTGAAAATTATCTTTACGCCGGTCAGGATTTGTCGAGTCAGAATTTGCCTTTTCAAAATCCGTTTGCGCACGGCGCGATAAATTTGCTGATTAACGGCGAACCGGTTTTTTTCAATCAGCCGCTCGAATATCGTTACGCCGATGACGTGCGCGGCGAAGTGCGGCGCGCTTTGAACGTCGTGCCGAAAGTTTCTCTGAGCCTCGACCGGAAGCTTTTGATTGTCCCGTTCGGCGCGAGCCGCCAGCGGCAGATTACGATGAGCGTGACGAATAATCTGACCGGCGGCGTCAAAGGACAGGCGAAGCTGAAACTGCCCGAAGGCTGGACGGCAAGCCCGGCAGCGGCGGAT
>DATHBC010000501.1:0-10173 GCA_035296345.1 Pyrinomonadaceae bacterium
CGGAAATTTCGCCGCTGTTTTGAAAATTGAATCCGAGAAACCGATTCTGCGCGGCAAACCGCGGATAAACGATTTCGCGCGGCGCGCCGATTGACGAAACCTGACCGCTTTGCAGAAATTTTTCGGCTTCTTTTTCGGGCACGTCGGTGACGCCGCCGAGCGTGACGAACGAGCCTTCGCGATTCGCGCGAACGCGCAGGCGCGGGCTGACGCCGTCGCCGCGGGCTTCGGTCGAATCCGAGCGAAAAGTTATCGTGTAAGCAGTGCGCAGTTGGATAACGATGTCGTCGTAAGCTTTTTGCAGTTCCGAAAGACGCGTAATCGGGTAATAAATGCCGCCGGAAACCTGCGCCAGACGCGCGCCTTCGGCTTCGGCTTTAGTCGTCAAGCCCATATAGCGCGTCCGCAGCGGGTCGGCGGCGCGGTTCGGGTCGGTCTGCGCCGAAGCCGCAATCAAACCCGACGGAACGTAAAGCGGATAGACGAGCGCGCCGCTTTCCTGAATCGAGCCGAGCAGGGATTCAAACGGCAGAAACGAGCGATTGTCGTCGCCGTCCGACAAAACGACGATTGCCGTCCGCTCGCCTTTCAAAGGACGCAGGGTATCGACCAGCGAATAGGCGAGCGCATCGTAATAACCCGTTCCGCCGCCCGCGTCGAAGGTGTCCAGACTTTCGGAAAGCTTAGCGCGGTCGGTCGTAAAATTCGAGATGACTTTAACGTCTTCGTTAAAGGTGAGAACCGCGATGCGGTCGCGTTTATCGACCGTGTTGATAAAGTTTCGCGCGGCTTTGCGGATAAAATCCACGTAGTTTTCGACGCTCCCCGAAACGTCCAGCAGCAGGATGAGATTAAAGGGCGCGGTCGTCGTTTCGACCGACAAAATCTCGCGTTCTCTGCCCGATTCCAGAACGGCGAAATCTTTTTTCTGCAAACCGGCGATGGCGCGATTGTTGGCGTCGACGACTTTGGCTAAAACTCTTTTGACTTTCGAGCGCGACTGGTCGGCGCTGCGGGGCTTTTCGGTCAGGGTCGGCTCGCGGCGCAGCGGCGGCAGAGTTTTCGCGTAATCGCCGAAAAATTTCGGGCTGGCGCGCCGAATCGCTTCCGTCAAAAGCGAATCGCCGCTGCGAATAATCGCTTTCGCCGCTTCGGTCAAAGGTCGCTGCTGCAAATTGCTCGGAACTTCCGCAGGATTGACGTTTAAAAGAACGATGCCGCGCGCGGTCGTAAAATTTAAGGCGACGGTCTTCGGTCTGCGGTCTTTATTCTTTGATTTTTCGTCCGTTCCCGTTTCCGCGTCGCCGGTTTTGTTTTCCGCGCCGGTTGTCGTCTGCTCGCCGTCGCCCGGCTTTTCTTCGTTCTTGTCTTTTTCCTTTTTACTTTTCCCTTCGCCCAGTTTTCCGCTTAAAGAAAATTTTCCGCCGGATTTTTCCCTGACTTCTTCCAGTTCCACGTCGCTCAGAAAGCGCGGGCGCGCCGCCGTCCAGAGAAAATTGTATTTTAGATTTTCCAGCGGCACGTCCGTGGAAATCGTGCCCGTGTCGGTGACCACTACCGCCGATTCCAGCTCGCCCGCGACGCGGACTTCGCCTGCGCCGGTTTCGATTTTCACGCGCGCGCCGAGCGGAATTTTGACCGTTAAATCGACTCTCGTTTTTTCGTTGCCGGGATTGACCGTCACGGCGACTTTCGCGCCGCCGGCGGCTGAAGTTTTGACTTCGTTTTCAGCCAGGGCTTTGCTCGATTCAATGGTGAGAGAAACTTTTTCGCCCTGCGCTTCTTCGGCGGAAACGCTGACGCGCCCGTAGAGATTTTTGATTTCGATTAAGCCGCCCGCTTTCAAATCGAATTCGCGCGCGGCGGCGGATGCGGTTTGCGCCGGAGCGGCGGCGGTGAAGACGAAAAGAAATATTAAAAATAAACCCAGGATTTTCATTGTTTTGTCCCCGGTCATTCGTCCTCTGTCCCCGGCGGCGGCTCAATCAAATTCAGGCGAGCCGTGAAGGACAACGGACTAAGGACGAATGACGAATTATGTTTTACCCGTTATTCTGCCCGACTGTATCAGGCGCGCGCGGACGCGTTTCTGCCAGTTGCTCTGCGGGCGCTCGGCGGATTCGAACTGACCGAGCAAATCGTTCATCGACTCGCCGCCCGCCTGTCGCGTTTTCAGATAGAGCAGGGCGAAAGTAATGGAAGAAAACGAGCCTAAAATAATCGAAATCGGCAGCCAGAACAACTGAATGAGCGTTTCCTTAACGGTTGCGGCAAAGCGCCGCGCCGTTTTTCGCTGGGCTGGCGTTTCGGCTTTCGCTTTTTCCGCTTTCACCCGTTCGGCTTCCTGCGCCTGTTTTATCGCTTCGCTAAATTCCTGCTGCACCGCGGGCGGCACGGGCAGCGATTTTATTTTTTCCTGCGCTTCTCTGATTGCCGCCGCCTCGTCGTCGTCAACCTGTTCTTGCCCTTCCGTCCCGGCGGTTTGATTCGAGCTGCTGCCGGCGGAAGAAGGAGAAACTTGGATGCCGAAATTCGCTCTTCTGTCCTGATTAAATTTTACCACGCCGGAATCGTTGACCGGGGTCGCCGCCTGCGGCTCGTCCTCGCCGAAATTGACCATCGAATCGGCGAGCTTTGCCGACACGCCCGAAAGAATGATGGGCAGCATCAGATAAATCAGCATCGTCGCAAAAGCCGTCCAGTAAGCGCGCCTGGTAAGCTGGACGGAACGCCGAATCGCCGCTTTCCCCTTCAGATTTTCCATCATGATGACGGGCGAAACCAGCGCGTAGCGCATCGAGAGAATCAAGCCGGGAATGATGCAGAAGGCGAAACCGACAAAGGATATGAGCGTCGTCCAGGTGACGGTTCGCGCAATCGCGCGCCATTTCGTTCTGACCTGCGCCAGCGCCGGTCGCCAGCTCACCGGGCGCAGAGGAACGGCGAGAATCTGCGCGACCATCCAGGTCGTCACGCCAATCAGAGCCGAGCCGAACCAGATGCCGACGAAAAAAGCTCCGAGCACGTAAACCGCGTTCGACAAATGCTTGAACCACATCGGGATGACTTCGGCGAGCGCCAGATATTCGATGACGAAATGCCCGACGGTGAGAAAAATCACGGGCAGCGAAAGCAGAAACGAAATCCACAGAAACGTCGGCAGATGCTGGCTGTAAATTACCAGCGAACGCTGAAGAAGCTTTCCGACGCCTTCGGAATGCGAGCGAAGCTGGTTGGCAAAAGTCTGCGCCGTCTGCGGGCGGTCTTCCGCGTTTTTCGACAGCGCCGCCATAACCGCGCTCTTAACTTTTTTCGGAACTTTTTTGATGTTTAAAGGCGGCGGCTCCTGCTCGATGTGCGCGTTCATCACGGCTTTGAAATCGCCTTCAAACGGCGTTTTGCCCGAAAGCATTTGATAAGCGATGACCGCGAGGCTGTAAATATCGCTGCGCGCGTCGAGTCGCTCGCCGCGACATTGTTCGGGCGACATATAAAGCGGCGTTCCGAGAACCGCGCCGACGCGCGTCAATTCGGCGGTCGATTTTTTGGCGACCGCGTTCTCATTCGTCGCGCCGACCTGCGCCGACATCAGCCGCGTGCCGAGATTTTCCTGCCCGCCCGAAGTGTTTTTCGGCGCGGCGTGGGGCAAAATCGCCGTTCCCGATTCCAAATCTATTTCCGCGAGCGGCTGAAGCAAAGTTCCCGCTTCCGGCGGCTGAATCAAAGTTCCGGCTTCTTCGGCGAACGCGCCGCCCGGAATTTCCGTCTGCGCCGCCGTCGCGGCTTCGGAAACGGCTGTGGAATTTCCGTTTTCGGCGGCAATCGTTCCGGTCTGAGCGGCATCGGCGGCGGTCGTGTTTTGCGGATTCACGCGCGTCGGATGCGACGAGGCGTTCGGCAAAGCGCCCGCGCCGGCTGCGTCGCGCATATTTTCTTCGAGCTTGGCGATGCCGAAATCCAGCACCTTTACCGTGTAGCCGCCGCGCTGGTTCGGCTCCAGCCAGATATTGTCGGGCTTTAAATCGCGGTGGATGATTCCCTGCTCGTGCGCGGTCTGGACGGCTGAGGAAACCTGTTCCAGAATATCGAGCGACCACTCGAGCGGCAGTTGATGTTCTTCTTCGAGAATCTCGCCCAGCGTGCAGCCGTCCAGGTATTCCATCACGAGATACGCGATGCGACCCTGCGGCGTGTCGTCAAAACCGAAATCGGTGACGTCCACCACATTCGGATGGCGGAGACGCCCGGCGGCGCGCGCCTCGCGCTTGAAACGCTCGACAAACTCGGCTTTCCGCATAAACTGCGGCACGATGACCTTGACCGCGACGGGTCGTTCGGTGCCGATATGCGTGGCGAGATAAACCGCGCCCATGCCGCCTTTACCAAGCTCGCGCTCGATTTTGTATTTCTCGTCAATCGTTTGTCCGACCAGATTCGACAGGTTCATAAGGCTTTTTTGGAAACTCTACTCGCATTTTATTACGTTTGGCAAGTTTATACGGATTCATTATATTTTACCGGCGCGGCTGATTTTTTTTTCGTTCTGTGCTAGACTTCTTAGCGTCGCTTTGGCTTTCCTCGATAATGACTAATTAAGACAACAATTAGCGGAATTTAAACATCTGACGAATTTACATCAAGGGGTGAATTTGTTAGTTTTATACATTTAACCCGGGGGCTTTATACATTACGGAGAAATAGATGAAGTTAAAATACACGCGATTACATATCTTGCATCAGGCACGAGACCTGAGCCAGAACGCGAAAACCGGTGTTTCTCTCCATTGTCATACCCAATATTCCAAGGAAATGCTGGATTTTATCCCGCATTACGCGGAAAAACTTCCCATTATTTCGTATTTCTGGAAAAAGGAACGCGACAAATATCTTAAAGAACAGGGCAAAGGCATAGATTTTTCGACCGCTTACTGGTCGCCGCCGATGACCGAACGCGACGTTTACAGGATTGAAAAAACGCAGATGAACGAAGCCGGACTCGAAGCCATCGTTTCGATTTCCGACCACGACGGCATCGACGCCAATTTAAAGCTTGGCGAAGAAACCGAAAACGCGGTCGCGCCGATTTCGCTCGAATGGACTGTGCCGTTTGAATACGGATTTTTTCACGTCGGCGTCCACAATCTGCCGCAGACCGGCGCGATTGAAATCACGAAAACGCTGCTCGATTATTCTTTCGGCGCGCAACCGACCGACGAGCGCCTGCACGAATTATTTGCGATGCTCAACGCGCTGCCGGAAGTTCTCGTCGTCCTGAATCACCCGCTTTGGGACATCGAAATAGTCGGCAAAGAGCGTCACGAAACGCTGCTGAAAAATTTCCTGAAAGAACACGGGCGCTGGATTCACGCTTTTGAAATCAACGGTTTCCGCTCGTGGTCGGAAAACAAAGCCGTCATCGAAATGGCGGAGGCTCTGGGCATTCCGCTCGTCACGGGCGGCGACCGTCACGGCTGCAAGCCGAATACGGTTATCAATTTAACCAACTCGAAAACTTTCGCCGAATTTGCCGAAGAAGTTCGCGTCGACAAGCGCACGGAAGTCGTTTTGATGCCGGAATACAAGCAGCCGCTTCATTCGCGCCAACTGCAATCTTTTTCCGAGATTTTAAAGCTTTATCCGGAATTTCCCGAAGGTCGCCAGAAATGGTTCGACCGCGTGCATTTCTACACCGGCGACGGCTACGGCTTGCGCCCGCTTTCGGTTCACTGGAAACGCGGCGGACCTTCGTGGCTGCGCTGGGCAATCTGGACTCTGGGCGTTCTCGGTCACGAAAGATTGCGACCGGCATTTCGCCTGGCGATGCAAAAACACGACCGCGTGCCGAAAGATTTAACGAAAGCCAAGTTTGAAATTCCCGAGCTGGAAGAAATCACGGCGGCTCTCGCGCCCGAAAACACGAGCGAGACGAGCTTTGCTTCTTAAAAGTTTTCGCTTTTTTATCAAATCAAATTTGATTCTGACAAGCCATTCGCCGCCTCTCCTTGCAGGGCGGCATTGCATTTTTAAGTTTTACTACTATCGTGAAAGACCACTTGCGCATCGCTTTTTTCCCTGATTCGTTTCTGGAAGTCAACGGCGTGGCGATGACCAGCAAAAGACTTATCGGATACGCCAAACGAAACGGCTATCCTTTTTTCTGCATTCACGCCGGAGAAAAAACCGAAATTTATGAGGACGGCAGCGTCCGTTATCTTTCGCTCAAACGCTCGCCCGTGGCTTTCCCGATGGACGAGGGCTTGAAATACGACCCGCTTTTTCAGCGGCATTCAACCCGCGTTCTGCGCGAGCTGATGCAGTTCAAGCCCGACGTTCTGCACATCACCGGATTAAACGACGTGAGCATTATCGGCGCGTATCTGGCTTGGAAGCTGCAACTGCCGCTCGTCGGCTCGTGGCACACGAACCTGCACGAATACGCCGCGCGCCGCCTGACGAGAATGTTCGGCTTTTTGAAATCGTCGACCGTCAAGCCGATTACAGGGTTTGCCGAGCGAAAAATCATGGACGGCGCGGTGCTTTACTACAAAATGCCGAAAGTCATTCTCGCGCCGAACCAGGAATTGCTCGACGCTCTGACGCGAGGGACGGGCAGAGTCGGACACCTGATGCTGCGCGGCGTGGATACGGAAGTTTACTCGCCTTCGAAGCGAACCGTTAATGACGATATTCTGCGCTTCGGCTTTGTCGGTCGATTGCGCGCCGAAAAAAACGTGCGCCTGCTGGCGGATTTGGAAAAACGCCTGCTCGAAGCGGGCAAGAGCAATTTTAAATTTTTAATCGTCGGTCAGGGCAACGAGCGCGAATGGCTCGAAAAAAACATGAAAAACGTCGAATTTACGGGCTTTCTCGACGGCGAGCGTTTGTCGGAAGCTTACGCGAATATCGACGTTTTCCTGTTTCCTTCGGAAACCGACGCTTTCGGCAACGTCGTGCAGGAAGCAAACGCTTCGGGCGTTCCGGCAATCGTCACGAATCAGGGCGGACCGAAATTTATCGTTCATCACGGCGAAACCGGATTCATCGCCGAAAACCTCGCCGATTTTGTTAAATATTCGATTGAGCTGATGGAAAATCCCGCGAAACTGTTGAAAATGAAGGCGGCTTCGCGGCAATCGGCGCTGTCGCGCAGTTGGGATTCGGTTTTTGAAACCGTCTACGCGGCTTACGCCGAAGCGATAAAAATCTCCGACGAGCGAAAACAAAAGAATAACGCCGATTGATTTATTACGGCTTTGTCCGTAACATTTTTTATTTGGCTTTAAACGGTCGAAAGCGAGTGTCGGCAGGCAGCCGCCGGCGAGAACAGGAAATTTATTTTGCATCGCGCTCGCTGCGCTCTCGCCCGAAATAGTATGAAGGAAATGACTTTTGAAGAAACGCCGTCCATCCCGCCGCCGCCGCCGCAGCATACGATTAGCGAAGCGTGGACAAATCTCCTGCGCAACCCGGCGCAGTTTATACGGTATTGGAATTACAAGGGCGCGATTATGAGCGGCGTTTTGCGCGCGCCGATTTTTCTGGTGACGTATCTGGTCGGGAATGAGAGCCTGAAGCTCGCCGTCGGCGCGGCGCTCGTCCAGTTCTTTTTTCGTTTCTTATTTGCCGGTGTCGGCGGCGCTTTAATCCAATCGTTCAGGCGCGTCGAGCCGCCGTGGAAGGCGCTGGTCACGATTTTACTGGTCGTGCCCGTGATTAGCCACGTTTTCGAGTTTCTCGTGCAGTGGAGCTTTGCATATCTTACGGCGACCAACGACCACACGGACGAAGCCATCGTGCGCTCGATTTGCGTTTCCATTATTTCCGCTTTATTTACTTTATTTATTATGCGGCGCAACGTGATGATCGTCGGCGAGGCGGAGAGCAAATCGCTTTTCAGCGACCTGAGGCGTATACCGGCTTTGATTTTTCATTTCGTGGCGTTTATTCCCAACGAAATCTCGTCACTGCTGCGGCGCGGCGCGCTGATTCCGGTCGGTCTGAGCATCGTCGGATTCGGCTTTTTCTCGCAGATGCTGTGCTGGGCGGTGACGAACAAAGCCTTCTGGACTTACGGCGGCGGGCGCAGCATCCCGTTATTGAAATTTTGGGGAATCGACGGAGCTATTCTGCTGATTCTGGCAGTCGCCCTGTCGTCCTATGTTTTCAACCGCCGGAGAAAACGAAATATAAGTTTATCGTGAATCAAAAGCTTTTAAAGTCGGTTCACCTGACAAATTATTACCACAAAAATTCGGGCGGCATCAGCACCAGTTTCAACAACCTGCTCGCCGCCGCCGCGCGTCATCGAAGATTAGTCCGCCTGATTGTTCCGGGCGAAGCCGAAGCGGTCGAAGACGTCAACGATTACGCGAAAATTTATTACGTTCCCGCCAAATACTCGCCGGTTTTCGATAAACGTTACCGCCTGATAATGCCCTGGCAATACATGCCGGGCGATTCGCTCATCCGCAAAATCCTGCTCGACGAAAAGCCGGATTTAATCGAGGTCACGGACAAATATACGATTTCGATGCTCGGCGCGATGATTCGAATTGGAAAGTTTCGCCAGCTCGGTCGCCCCATGCTCGTGCATTTCAGCGCCGAGCGAATGGACGACAACATCGCTTCTTTTATGACGAAAGGCGCGCTGGGCGGCTGGCTGGCGCGGCGCGTCATCGGCAATTACACGCTGGCGGTTTTCGATTTTCACATCGCCAACTCGGTTTACACGGCGCAGGAGTTTTATAACGCTTACAAAAAAGCGGAAAACTCAAGCCGCTCGGATTGGTTTCTGAACAAATGCTGGCGGTTTTTCAGAGCTCCGCGCGTGCCGGTCGAAGAAAGAATCTACGTCTGCCCGCGCGGCGTCAACGCCGAAATTTTTCGCGCCGACCGCAAATCCGAACAGGTAAAACAAGCGATGCGCGAGCGCGCCGACCTTCCCGAAAACGCCGTCGTCCTGCTTTACGCCGGGCGCATCTCGCCGGAAAAAAATATCGGCTTGCTCGTCGAAATGATGAAGATTCTGGCGCAGGACGCGAAAAATGATTTTCGCCTGCTCGTCGCGGGCGCGGGACCGGAAGCCGACTGGCTGCAAAAGGAAACCGACCGGAATTTTCCCGGCAAAATCATCCAGTTAGGACATTTAGACAAGGAAACCCTGGCGGATTATTACGCCAACTGCGACGTTTTCGTGCATCCGAACCCGCGCGAGCCGTTCGGCATCGCGCCGCTCGAAGCGATGGTTTCCGGCGTTCCGACGCTCGCCCCGAATTCCGGCGGAATCCTGTCCTATGCGACCGGCGAAAACGCCTGGCTGGTCGAGCCGACGGGCGAAAATTTCGCTGAAGCGGTTTATGAAATCATCGAAAACGCGAGCCTGCGCGAGCGAAAGGTAAAAAATGCCGTCCGAACCGCTCTGGAAAACACGCGCGAAAAATCGACCGACAACCTGTTTGCAACTTACGACCGAATGTATGAAGATTTCGAGAGACGCAAAGATTTATTTACAGACGTCGAAGCGGCGAAAAATTTCGATTTCGTGAAGGAAGCGATGAAAAGTGATTAAGGTCGTTTGGTCGGAAAGGAAAAATCGACAAAACATCCGCAAACACAAGGTCGATTTTGTCGAAGCCGGAACAATATTTGCCGACCCTTTGCAAATTTCGGTGAGCGACCCTGACCATTCTTTTGACGAGAGCCGGTTTATCACTATCGGGATGAGCGAAAGAAATCGCCTGTTGATTGTCGCTCATACCTTTCGTGATGATAAAATTCGTATAATCACGGCGCGAAAACCGAACCGGCGCGAAAGAAAGGACTACGAAGAAGGAGTTTTAAATGCGTAAAGAATACGATTTCAGCAAAGGCGAGCGCGGAAAATTTTACGGCAAAGTCGATACCCAAAATCCGATTATCGAAGCCGGAGATGAAACTCTGGATGAAATTTTTGAGGATGAGCTGGCAGTTCTGGAATCGAATCTGGCGCGCATTAGGAGTCTTAAAGCCCGCCTTTCCGAACTGGATGCTCCGACGCGCGAAAAAATCGCCCGGCGAATCTCGAACGCCAGCGAAATCTTAGACGAAATCTCTCTTTCCGAATAAATGCTCGAATTAGTTTTAGCCAATTTAAAAACCCGCCCTTTTCGCACGCTGATTAGCGTTGTCGGCGTC
>DATHBC010000502.1:0-10302 GCA_035296345.1 Pyrinomonadaceae bacterium
ATTTTCCACTTTCCATTTTCCGTTTTCCATTCTTCAAACTGATTTTATGAAATCGAACCGGGCAAAAATCATTTCGGCGGCGGCGATAATCGTTTTCGGTTTCGCGGCGATTTTCGCGCTGAGCGGGTTTATCGAAGCTAATCGCCCGGCTTTGCCCGCCGGATTCGAAGATTCGGATTTGGCTTATCAGGGCGCGAAGCTGAAGAATTACAGTCTCGGTTTTAACGGGTTACTGGCGGATTTGTATTGGATGCAGGCTTTGCAGTATGTCGGCAACAAGGCGCTCAGCAGTAAAGAAAAAATCGACATTGAAAACCTGCGCCCGCTCAACCCGCGGCTGCTTTATCCGCTGCTCGACAACGCCACCGACCTCGACCCGCAGTTTATGAACGTTTACGCATACGGCGCGGTCGTGCTGCCCGCAATCGACGAGCGGCAGGCGATAAAATTCACCGAAAAAGGCATCCGGGACAATCCGGGCGAATGGCGGCTTTACCAGCATCTGGGCTTTATTTACTGGAAGCTGGGCGATTTTGAAAAAGCTTCGGAAGTTTACGGCGAAGGCGCAAAAATACCGGGCGCGCCCGCGTGGATGCAGTTAATGAGCGCCAGATTAAAAGCCGAAGGCGGAAGCCGCGCGACCTCGCGCGAAATTTATCGGCAGATGCTCGCCGAAGCCGAAAACGCCGAAATCAGGGAAAATGCGGAGCTGCGGCTTTTGCAGCTCGACGCGCTGGACGAGCAGGATGCAATCCGTCAGGCTCTGGTGAATTTCAAGGCGAAAAACAACCGCTGCGCCAACAACTGGCGCGAGCTTCTGCCGCTGCTGCAACCGATGAAACTGCCGAACGGCAAAGGCTTTCGCGCTGACAGCGCCGCCAATCCGGTCGACCCGAGCGGCGCGCCTTACGTTCTGGACAAGGAAACCTGCGACGTGAGGCTCGATATTGAAAAAACGAAAATTCCCCGCAAGTGAAAGATATGAATCAACAATTCTACAAGCAAAATTTCAATCGGATGTCTTACGGCGAGCTGCGGCACTACAGCCCGAACATCCTCGCCTTTCCGGGTCTTTGCGCGATGAAGCTTTGCGGTTTGCTGCCGACCGCGCCGACCTTTTCACCGATGCCGACCAAAATTGCTTTCGTCGAGTTCGAACGCCTGTCGGCGCGCTGCCGGGAATTTATCTCGCCCGCGATGGCGAGCTTCCAGCGTCTCGGATTTGAAATTCTCGGATTTGAAATCGACCCATCCTGCGAAAACCCGAATTATATCGACGGCGGCGGTTGTCACCTGGTTCATCCGACCAGAAATTTTATCGCGCTGGTTTCTTACCATAATTTTGTCGAGATGCCGGGAATGCCGGGCGAATTTTCGGGTTTAACCGTCTGGGCGCAGTTTGAAAATAACAGCAGCCTCGGACTGGTCAATCACCGGTTCACAAATTATTTTAACGATAAGGTTCTGAATCGCCGGACGTTTTATCGCGAAGCATCGTCGCCGTTTAAAATGCTGCCCGTTTTTGAAAAACTTCTGGAAAAATTCGGCGATGACCGGGGCGCTCCGGCGGCGATAAGAACAATTAAAGATTTGGGCAGCCTGCTCGAAAAACAGAGCCGTCAAGTGCTGGAAGCCGGATTGAAAAGCGGTCGTTTCGTGCCGATGTCCGAATTGGAAACGATAAAAATGAAGCAGGAGCGAATTGATAAAATGTCGGTGCTATCCGACCGCTTTCAGGATTCGGCGACGGTGAGATTATGAATCCAATCATCGAAATCGAAAATTTAACCAAAGATTACGAAACCGGTTTCTGGAAAAAGAAAAAGGTGCGCGCGCTCGACGGCTTGACGCTCGAGGTCGAAGGCGGGCAGATTTTCGGATTCCTCGGCGGCAACGGCGCGGGCAAAACGACGACGATAAAGCTGATGATGCGGCTTTTGTTTCCGACCGAAGGGACGGCGCGAATATTGGGGCGCGACATAGCGGATGTAAAAATGCACGCCCACATCGGTTATTGTCCCGAAAATCCTTATTTTTACGATTATCTGACGGCGCGCGAATTGATGATGTATTTCGGCGAGCTTTTCGGCTACGACTCGCCAACGCGCCGGAAGAAAACCGAGGAGCTTTTAACGCGCGTCGGCTTGCCGGAAAAAGACTGGAAAAAACAGCTTCGCAAATTTTCGAAAGGAATGCTCCAGCGCGTCGGCTTGGCGCAGGCTTTAATCAACGACCCGGAAATCGTTTTTCTCGACGAGCCGATGAGCGGGCTTGACCCGATAGGCAGGCGCGAGATTCGCGAATTGATAACGGATTTGCGGCGGCAGGGGACGACCGTTTTTATGTCGACGCATATTCTGTCGGACATCGAGGCGCTGTGCGACCGGGTGGCGATTTTGCGCAATGGAAAGCTGGCGGCGACCGGAAAGCTCGACGAGTTATTGACGCAAAGCGGCGAAACTCAAGGTTTTGAGGTAAATCTGAAAGGAATTTCGGCTGAAACCATCAACGCAAAACTGGCAGCCGAAATCGGCGGCGCGAGCGTTTCCGCGAAACCGAACGGCATCAGCATTCAGGTTTCTTCCGAAACGGAAGTCGAAAAAGTTCTGGTGATTTCCAAAGCGGCGGGCGGCAGACTGATTTCCGTCCAGCCCGTGAAACAATCGCTGGAAGAATTATTTGTTAAATCAACTGAGAACTGAGAACCGATAACTGAAAATTCTTTTCCGGTTCTCGGTTCTCACTTCTCAGTTCTCAATTTATTCCGTTCTTATCGCCGTTACTTTCCAGCGAATCTGCGCGCGGTCGTCGTCCTTGCCGAAGCCTTCAATCATGACGCTGACAGGCATCGTTTGATTGGTTTCGAAACGCTCCTGCTGGTTCGGCACGACAATCAGGGTTTTTTCCTTAACGGGCTTTTCGAGCTGGTCGATAACGGTGGTTCTGATTTCCAGTCCGGTCAGAGTTTTGCCCGTAAAATTGCGGATTTTGCCGCGAATAAACATCGTAATCGTGCCCATTCCGGTGGGCGACTGCATCGTGTTGTTCTCGTCGGTTTGAATGACGATTCTTTTCGTCAGCGCTTCGAACTCCGGCGTTCCCTCGCGCACCGCGCCTTCCAATTCCTGCTGGTGCACAGCCTGTCTCGACGTGCACGTCGAGTAAAACCCGCTGGTCGTGAAAACCAGTAATGCCGCAATCGCCAGCGTTCCGATAAATTTTCTGCCGTTGACGATTTTGACGCTCGCTTTTTCTAAAAATGAATTCATAGCTGCCGTATCCTCTGTCTGCTGTTTAGATGGCGGTTCCGGAAAAAAGTTCCCCGCAAGTTAGTATTTTAGGAAAATTATCAAACTTATGAAAACTGAAATCCTGCTCCCTTTCGCCGATTCGTTGTAAGAAGCAGCATTCATTCGTAAATTGTTTTCGAAACTTGAAAAGAAAAATCTTCAGCCATTCATAAGATAACTATATAATCGAAACCTGGAGCGCGAGCAAGATGAACCCGGCTAAACAGGACGATAGAACGCTGCATACTAATATCGGAGATTTCCCGCTTGATGAATATCGACTCAAGCTGAGCGGTCAGGAATGGAAGATTCTGCACGTCAGCGCCGTTTTGTCGCAGGTTGAGGAATCGCACTTTCTTCGCGAGCTGAAGGACAAGCTGCCTTACGGCGTGACGCTGTGGGCTTCCGGCATCGCTCTCGCGCACGAGATTGTATCGCGCGCCGAGACCTTCCGCACTAAGCGGGTTCTGGAGCTCGGTTCCGGTACGGGACTGCCGGGAATCGTTGCGGCTTCCTGCGGGGCGAGCGTCGTGCAGACTGACCGGAACGAATTGGCGTTGTCGGTCTGCCGCAGGAACGTCGCGCTTAATCGGATTGAAACGATAGAACAGCGATTGGTAGATTGGTCGGATTGGAACGATGCCGGAAAATACGACTGGATTCTCGGCTCGGATATTCTTTATGCCGAGGAGACGCACCAGTATTTGCAGCGAATCTTTGAAAATAATCTCGCGCCCGAAGGTCGCGTGTTGTTGTCCGATCCTTTCCGGGAGCCGAGCATCAAATTGCTGGAAAATCTCGAAAGAAACGGCTGGTCGATTTCCATGAGCAAGTGGAACATCGGCGAAGGCGTGTCCCTGCGCTCTACCGGCGTTTTCGAGCTGGCTGCAATTTCTACCAAGTCCAGGTAATGCCCGGCTCGCGTGTGTTTTTTGCCTCGCCGGCAACAGTTACCCGTAAATTGTTTCGAGGAAGAGCTTTTGCTTGTTTGTTCGCTTATCCGGGAACGCCGTCTTCAACCGTGTTCCCGTCCGACGTGCGCTGACGCCAGACTTCTACCAGCAGGTTTGTAACGACCACCGCTACCGGACCCAATACCAGCCCCGCCGCCCCGATTAAAGCCAGTCCTCCGATGACGGAAAAGAATATTATCAGCGGATGCAGGCGCAATGTATCGCCGACCAGAATCGGATAAAGTAAATTGTCGACCGAACCAATTACGAATAGTCCCCAGCCCGCGAGAATCAGAGCCTTTCCCCAATCGCCCGTCAACGCCAGATAGATTGAAGCCGGAATCCAAACGACCGGCGAGCCGAGAACGGGTATAAGCGACGCTAAAAACATGACGGTTCCCCACAGCACCGGCGCGGGTATGCCGAGCAGCCAAAACATCAGCCCGCCCAGAATACCCTGGATAAGTGAAACGGCAAAAGTGCCGTAGATGGTCGCATAAATCGTGTTGCCGAGGCGGGAAAACATTTTGTCGGTTTCCGATTGCGAAAGAGGCACAAAAGACTTGATTGTTTTTATAATCAAACGTTTATCGCGCAGAAAATAAAATAGAGTGAAAAGGGTAATAGCCAGCTGCGCGGCTATCCAGATTAAACCGCCGACAAATGTGCTGACGTGTGAAGCGGCAGTACTTGCAGCCCGCTCGGCAATACTGCGAACGTCCATATGCGGCTCAATCCAATTAATTACGGAAGCCAGTTTCGGATTGCTTTCAACCGTGCTTTTCCACTGTTCCGGTTGTTCCACCTGAGTTTTTAGAGTCTCGGCTCCTTTTCCGATTTGGCTGATTAGTGTCTGCCCTAAAAGTATTCCCGGAGCAATGATGACGACGGCAATAACCAGACTGACGACTGCCGCCGCGATATTCGGGCTGTTAATACGCCGGAGAATCCAGTCGTGAAGCGGATAAGCGACGACGGCAAGCGCCGTCGCCCAGACGATTGACGGGATGAACGGCAGAGCTATCAGGTAACAGATATAAAGAGCTATCGCCGTTGCCGCGATGAGAACCAGGGCAACAGCCCTTTCTCTGGAAAGCCAGCCCTTATTATCCGCCGGACGAGAACTTTGTTGATCGGAGAAGTTATTCATTGTTTGTATATTTGATTTCGTTTCCAAGCCTCAGAACCGGGTTATATCTTCGCCGGAAGACGCAGGCATCCGCGATGAAATCAACTTTATGTTATATCAGAAATTTGATTCATCCCGTGGGCTGAACATACAGTTATCTTACACTTTTTATATTCAACCAATCTTCTTATGAAAATGAAACTGATTATTAAGCGAGAATTTCGGAGCGGATTTGCAAATTCAAAACGCCGTATCTGAAAATATATCCGCCACGCGCTATTATAGATTGTTTCGGAGTGATTAAACCGAAAAACGTAAAACTGTAAACCACTTTAGAACGCCGGATAACTTTCTGTAGAATAAAGCACTTATGAAACCCGAACTTATCGAAAACAAGCAAATTTACAAAGGAAGGATTTTTGACGTTTCGCTCGCCACCGTTCGCGAAGAAAATATAACGTATGACCGCGAAATCGTCTCGCATAACGGGAGCGCCGTTATCGTGCCGGTTTTTGCGGATAAAACCGCCGCCTTAGTCAGGCAATATCGCCACGCCGCCGGAAAATACCTGCTGGAAATTCCCGCCGGCTCTCTGAAAACGGGCGAAGACCCGCAGCTCGGCGCCGAGCGCGAGCTGGAAGAAGAAATCGGGGTCGTCGCGGGCAAAATCGAAAAGCTCACGGAATTTTACGTTTCGCCCGGTTTCCTGTCGGAAAAAATGCACGTTTTTCTGGCGACGGAACTGACGGAAGTCGGGCAAAATCTCGAAGAAGACGAGCTGCTTTCCATCGAAAGACACGATTTTCCGACGCTTTTCCGAATGATTCGGCGCGGCGAGTTTGAAGACGCCAAAACGATGGTCGGTTTGATTCTCGCGGGCGCGCGCCTCGGGTTTCCGTTTTCTTAACTTGACAATAATCAGCCGTTTTCGATATTCTATCAGTTCGCGTTTTAGCGAAAATTCCAAACAGAGTGGCACTTATGAGTACATATTTTCCCAGCGGCAAAGGGCTGGCAGAAAATCGCAAATGGTTTGTGGTTGATGCAAAAGGCAAAACCGTCGGACGGCTGGCGACGGAAGTGGCGCGTATTTTATCGGGCAAAAACAATCCGCAATGGACGCCTTTTATGGATATGGGCGACCACGTGATTGTTATCAACGCCCGTCAAGCCATTTTTACCGGCGCGAAAAACGAGCAGAAGTTTTATCGTCATCACACGCTGTATCCGGGCGGATTGCGCGAAATCTCGGTCAAAGACCAGTTCGCCAAACATCCGGAACGCGTGCTGGAATCGGCGATTAAAGGCATGCTCCCGAAAACCAAGCTCGGCAAAGCAATGGCGAAAAAACTGAAAGTTTACGCCAACGCCGACCACAATCACACGGCGCAGAAACCGGAGACTTTAGAATTGTAAGCAGTAAGCAGTAAGCAGTAAGCAGTTTTTTCTGCTGCTCACGGCTCGCCGCTCACCGCTCACTTAATTTGTTATGGCAGATATTCAATATTACGGAACAGGCAGAAGAAAAACTTCGACGGCAAGAGTTTATTTGCGTCCGGGAAACGGCGAAATCAAAATTAACCGGCGCGATTTCGACAGTTATTTTCCGAACGAGGCTTTGCGGATGATTATTCGCCAGCCGCTTCGCATGACCGACACGGCTGAGAAATTCAACATTCTCGTGAATGTCGACGGCGGCGGCGTCGCCGGGCAAGCCGGAGCGGTTCGGCACGGCATCACGCGCGCTTTGATGGAATATAACCCGGATTTGCGCCCGACCCTGAAAAAAGCCGGTCTCGTCACGCGCGACCCGCGCAAGAAAGAACGCAAGAAATACGGGCAGAAAGGCGCTCGTAAACGCTTCCAGTTCTCGAAGAGATAGTCACAGTGAGCCGCTAGCAGTGAGCCGCGAGCAGTTTTTCTTACTGCTTACCGCTCAACTGCTCGCCGCTTACTATTCCATTGCCGCAGCGAACTTTTTGGTTGAACCGATGCTTTGCGGCGAGTACAGAAACCAGAAGGAGATAAAGTTTTGGCTACAGTTACGATGAAAGAACTCCTCGAAGCAGGAGTTCACTTTGGACACCAGGTGCGCCGTTGGAATCCGAAAATGAAAGAATACATTTTCGGAGAACGCAACGGCATTTATATTATCGACCTGCAAAAAACGCAGAAATTATTTCGTGATGCGCTGAACTACGTGCAGACATCCCTGGCGGAACGACCGAATCAGATGGTTCTGTTCGTCGGCACGAAACGTCAGGCGCAGGACGCGATTCGCGAAGAAGCCGAACGCGCCGGAATGTATTACGTCAACAATCGCTGGCTCGGCGGGCTGCTCACCAACTTTCAAACCGTTCAGCAATCGGTCAAGAAAATGAAAGACATCGACGCGATGAAGGAAGACGGTCGCTACGAGATGCTGACGAAAAAAGAACGCCTGCAAAAAGACCGCGAATACGAAGGCTTGATGAAAAACTTAGCCGGCATCAAGGACATGAAACGCCTGCCCGATATGCTTTTCATCATCGACGTGCGCAAGGAAGAAATCGCCGTCGCCGAAGCCAATCGTCTGGGCATCCCGGTCGTCGCGGTCGTCGATACGAACTGCTCGCCCGAAGGCATCGACCAGGTTATTCCGGGCAATGACGACGCGCTGCGCGCGATTCGCCTTTTCGCGTCCCGTATTGCCGACGCGATTATCGAAGGCAAACAAATCGGAACCGAAGGCAACGTGGCGGTGGAAACTGGAACCGATGAGGTTGAAGAAGAGCCGATTGAACTGGCGACGATTTTAACCGCCGACAGAAGTTTCCGTTCGGCTGACGAGACGCATCAGGACGCCGGCGCGGCAGTGGCGGGCGAAGGCTCGAAACGGGTGGCGGGCGCTGACGGCGGCGGAAATACGATTCATTCCGACCTCGACGCCGGAATCCTCGTTTCCGACGACATTCAAAACGCGACCGACGCCAACGCGCCGAAAGAGGAAAGCACGGAAGCAACCGCTAGTTAACTGTTTTAAAATTTTATTTTGAAAGCGTAGCTCAAAACCGTGAAACAGTCGGCGGCTACGCTTTTTTTGAAGCAATTAGCTGTTAGCTTTTAGCTAAATATTTGAAAATTGCAATTTATAAATTCATTGAAATATTAAAGAAAAGCAAAAAGCTGACGGCTGACGGCTGACGGCTGATTGCTCAAAGATGGAGATTATTATGGCAGAAATTACAGCAAGTGCAGTAAAATCCCTGCGCGAAAAAACCGGCGCGGGAATGGTTGATTGTAAAAACGCTTTGGTCGAAGCGAACGGCGACGAAGCCGAAGCGATAGAAATTCTTCGCAAAAAAGGAATGGCGACCGCCGGTAAAAAAGCCAGCCGCGTCACGGCGGAAGGCGCGGTCGGCTCATACATTCACATGGGCGGCAAGGTCGGCGTGCTGGTCGAAATCAACTGCGAATCGGATTTCGTGGCGCGCGGCGAAGAATTTCAGCAGCTCGTCAAAGACGTGGCGATGCACATCGCCGCCGTTGACCCGCGTTTTGTGAACCGCGAAGAAGTTCCGGCGGACGTGCTTCAGAAAGAACGCGAAATTCTGATGGAACAGCTTAAAAACGACCCGAAAAACGCGAACAAGCCGGAAGACGTTTTAAGCAAAATCATCGAAGGTCGCCTGAACAAATTCTATGAAGAATCGGTTTTGCTCGACCAGCCATTCGTTAAAGACCCTTCGAAAACGGTCAGCGATTTGGTGACGGAAAAAATCTCGTCGATTAAGGAAAACATTTCGATACGCCGCTTTGCGCGTTTCAAAATGGGCGAAGGCATCGAGAAGAAACAGGACGATTTCGCCTCGGAAGTCGCCTCGATGGTCGGCGGAAACTAGAAATAAGTTCAAGGTTTAAGGTTTAAGGTTCAAATCGAGTTTGACTTTGAATCTTAAACCTTGAACCTTAAACTTTGAACCTTGAACAAAATCTATGTCAACTTCTTCGGCAGCCGAATCGACGACCGCGGCAAAACCGGCTTTTCAGAGAATCCTGCTCAAGCTTTCGGGCGAAGCCTTGATGGGCGCGCAAAATTACGGCATCGACACGAACGTCGCCGAATCGGTCGCGCGTGAAATCAAGGCGATTTACGATTTGGGCATCGAGATTGCGGTTGTCGTCGGCGGCGGAAATATTTTTCGCGGCGTCTCGAAATCAGCCGGAAATATGGATCGCGGCAGCGCCGATTATATCGGCATGCTCGCGACGGTGATGAACGCCGTCGTTTTGCAGGACGCGCTCGAACGCATCGAAGTTCCGACGCGCGTGATGTCCGCCATCGATATTCCCGAGCTTGCCGAGCCGTTCATCCGCCGCCGCGCCATGCGGCATCTGGAAAAAAACCGCGTCGTGATTTTCGCCGCCGGAACCGGCAACCCGTATTTTACGACCGATTCCGCCGCCGCCCTGCGCGCGCTGGAAATCAAGGCGGAAGTTATCTTTAAGGCGACGAAAGTCGACGGAATTTACACCGAAGACCCGATGCTTAATCCGGATGCGACGAGATTTGAAAAAATTTCTTATCAGGAAGTTCTGGAAAAACAATTAAAGGTGATGGATTCTTCGGCGATTTCGCTTTGTATGGACAACAAGCTGCCGATTATGGTTTTCAACATGAAGGAATCGGGCAATATTATCAAAGCCGTGAAAGGCGATTTGACTATCGGCACTTTGGTCGGAGGCAACGCTTAAGTTATAATCTTTATTACGTTTTACGAGGAAAATATGAGCGCAGAAAATGTAATCAAAGAAGCAAAGCCGCGGATGGAAGCGGTTATCGAAGATTTTAAACGCAAGCTGGCAAACGTCCGCACGGGGCGCGCGACGGTCGGCTTGCTCGACGGCGTGATGGTCGATTATTACGGCACGCCGACGCCTCTGAATCAGA
>DATHBC010000503.1:0-1517 GCA_035296345.1 Pyrinomonadaceae bacterium
ATCCGCGGGCAGAATCTGCGTCCGCTACGTCAAAAATCCCGAAACCGGCGCGCCCGTGTTTGCCGAAAAGCTTTACCAAATCACGCGCCGCGCCGGGCGTGCCGCGGCGGGCGTGCTCGGCGCGTCCCTGACGCTTTCGACGCTCTCTTACGCGCAGGGCGGAGCGATTGCTCGTGTGCCGCCTTCTTCGGCAGAAAAAACATCAGCGGAAAAATCCGGCAAAAAACAATCCGACACAGACCGGAACGAAAGCAAAACCGGCGCGATTTCCGGCACGGTGACAGACCCAGTCGGCGCGGTGATTCCCGGCGCGCAGATTACGCTTTTAAACCAGGCGACAAACGAGACCCGCACGACTATCTCTAACGACGAAGGATTTTATGAATTTAAAAACGTTGCGGCGGACATATATCGACTCGAATCCAAAGCTGTCAATTTCCGAACGGACGTAAGAGTCAACATCGGCGTCGATGGACAAAGCAAGGTGGAAATTAATATCCCGCTGAAAATTTCAGGACAAATCGAGCAGATGGGCGTCGTCGCCGTAATGGAATACGAGCAGCCGCTTTTGAGCGTCGCAGCGGACGAAAATTTTGAAGCCGTCAAAGACCTTATCGCCAGAGGCGCGAACGTCAACGCGAAAGACAAAAATTACGGCGCGGCGACCGCGCTGCACGTCGCCGTCGATATGGGCAACGCGGAAATCGCCAGATACCTGCTCGATATGGGCGCGAAAATCAACGCGCGCGACAAAGAGCGCCGCACGCCTCTGATGTCGATTGATTCGGACGCCTCGCCGGAGCTCGTGCGTATGCTGCTCGACTATCGCGCGCGAGTCAACGCCTTCGATGTCGGCGGAAACACGCCGCTGATGCTTGCCGCGCAATATGAAAACGCCGAAGTGCTGCGCGTTCTGCTCGACGCGGGCGCAAATCTCAACGCGCAAAATAAAGAAGGCAAAACCGCGCTGATGCTGGCGGCGGAAAACGACTGTTACGCCAACGTCGAAGCTTTGCTCGAAGCCGGCGCAAACGTCGCCCTGCGCGACCGCGACGGCGACACGGCAATGGATTTAGCCGGCGACGAAAAAATCCAAAGTTTACTGAAATCCTACAACGCGAAAGAAAATTAGCCACGAAATAACACGAAAGAAACACGAAAAGCAAGAAGAATCAGCCACAAATAACACGCGCTAACACGAATTATTATTTATTGTTTTTATTCGTGACATTCGTGCAATTCGTGGCTATTTTTTTTTACTTTTTCGTGTTTCTTTCGTGTTATTTCGTGGCTAAATATTTTTCAGAATCAAATCGGAAGTTAATTTCCCCGAAATCAAAACCAGCGGGATGCCGCCGCCGGGATGCGTCGCGCCCCCGACGAAATAAAGATTTTCGATGTTTCGGGCTTTGTTCGGCGGGCGCAGGAAGGCGCTGAAAATCCCGTTTGACGAGACGCCGTAAATCGAGCCGCGATTGGCGTGGTATTTTTTTTCAAAGTCTGCCGGCGTGATGATT
>DATHBC010000504.1:0-7176 GCA_035296345.1 Pyrinomonadaceae bacterium
GCGATGATGTCGCCCGCGTTTAAAGTCATCATATTTGAAATATAGCGTATCAAAAAATCTATGGGGAAAACCATCTGCGAAGTGCGCCCGTCCTGTTTGACCTGCCCGTTGACTTTCGTCGTGACGCGCAGGTCGGAAACATCCATCTCGGTTTCGATAAAAGCGCCAATCGGGCAAAACGTATCGAAAGATTTCGCCCGTGTAAACTGCACGTCCTTGCGCTGTAAATCTCTGGCGGTGACGTCGTTCAAACAGGTGTATCCGAAAACGTATTCGAACGGATTGTCGTTTTCGGATAATTTGCGACACGCGCGTCCGATAACGACGGCAAGCTCGCCCTCGTGCTCAACTTGCACAGATTGACCGGGAATAATAATCGCCTCGCCCTCCGTAATCAAAGCCGACGGAGCTTTCAGAAACAAAAGCGGCTCTTTCGGAACCTCGTTGCCTAGTTCGGCGGCGTGCTCGGCGTAATTTCTGCCGACGCAGACGATTTTTGAAGGCGTCGCCGGCGGAAGAAATCTGATTTCCGATAAATCGAAGCTTTCGATCAGCTTCAGCGTCTCGTTCACGTCGCCGAATTCATCTGTATCCGGAAAAGGAAAAACGCGGTTGTTCTGCAACGCGCCGTATTGTTCCTGTTGATTATTATTTATAAAACGACAGATTTTCATAAAAATTCACGTTGCTTTACGGAACGGTTTCGCTGACGACCTCCGAAGGCTCGCTCGCATTACCGAATTTATCGACCGCCGACACATAATAAAAATATGTTTTGCCGGATTGAATTTTAGTGTCCTGAAAAGTGTTGGTCGTCAAGAGATTCGGCGTCAGATTCTCCCATTCGGATTTAGGTGAATCAGCGCGCGTCGAGCGAAAAACACGATAACCGGCGATGTCTTTTTCGAGATTCGTCGCAAAGAATATGGAGATTGTGTCGGGCGTCGCGGCAATCGTCAGAGCACTCGGGGCAGACGGGGGAAACGTATCTTTCGGAACAATTTCGACCGCATTCGAACTGGCGCTTTCAATCGGCTGCCCGTTCGCCCCCAGCGAAACGGCGCGGACGAAATATTGATAACTGCGTTCGAATTCGAAAGCCCGGTCGCTGAATTCGCTCCGCGTGACGGGAGTGGAATTTAACATCCGGCTCTGTGGCGATGTTTCTTTTTCGGCGCGATACACATTGTAGCCGAGAATATTTACGGGCTTCGAGCCGTCGACGTTGGTCGCGGGCGGCTGCCATCTGAGCAAAATTTCTTCCTGCGTTACGGAGGCTGCGGCGAGAGACGGAGAACCGGCGACTTTCGCCGTCGGCTCGATTAATAAAAAGTTGGAAAAACCTGCTTTCTGTCCGGCGGAGTTAACAAAACGGATGGCATAGCGCAGCTTGACGGCTTGTCCCGCAAATTCGAGCGAGTCAGTATAAATAATTTGCCCGCGGGCTAAATCTTCCTCGGAAATCGTTACCGAACCAATCAGCGTGCTGCGCGAGGCGAAATCGTCTTCCGTCAGCGAGGCGGGCGCGTCGAGCGGCTCCGCCAGGCGATAAACATCCACCTGTTTGATGCTGGAAACGCCGGAGCCGGAAACGTTTTCAGAGGCGGCGGGAAGCGCCCAGCTTAAATTGACCTTGTTTCCTTGCTGAAAGCCGGATATTTCAACCCGCTGCTGAACCTTTTCAATCGGAGGCAGCGGATTTTTTCTTTTGCCGCACGCGGACGAGCCGACACTGAAAAAGATAAGCAAAACAAATATTATAAACGCTAATGCTGCTTTAGGCGGAAAGCATCTGTTTAAAGACGTAAGGTTTAACAATTGGTTAAGCATCCTTTTAAAGTTATAAAATGTAACGGCTCAAATTCTGGTCTTTTATAATACCTTCCAATTTTTCCTTAACGTAATATTCGTCGATTATCTGATTCTTTTCTTCCAGCTCGTTGCCGAGAAAGCTGATTTCCTCAAGCAGCTTTTCGAGCAGTGTGTGCAGTCTTCGCGCGCCGATGTCTTCGGTCGTTCTATTAATGTGCTCGGTCATTTCAGCCAGCACGGAAATGGCTCCGTCATTAAACTCCAGGCGGACGCCTTCCGTATTAAGCAGTGCTTGATATTGTTTAATAAGCGAATTTTTAGGTTGTGTAAGGATTCGCTTAAGATCGTCAATCGTTAAGGACTCAAGCTCGACCCGAATGGGAAAGCGCCCCTGCAGTTCCGGTATCAAATCCGAGGGCTTGGAAACGTGAAAAGCGCCGGCGGCAATAAAAAGAATATGCTCGGTGTTGACCATTCCGTAGCGTGTATTGACCGTCGTGCCTTCGACGATCGGCAGAAGGTCGCGCTGCACGCCTTCGCGCGAGACGTCCGGACCTCCGCCGGAGGAGCCGCTTTCGCGCCCGGCTATCTTGTCGATTTCATCCAGAAAAACAATGCCGGAATTTTCGGTTTTCTCGATAGCCGTGCGCGTGATATTGTCCATATCCACGAGGTTTTCCTGCTCTTCGCGCAAAAGGTATTCTCTGGCTTCGGCGATTTTTATTTTGCGATGCTTGGTCTTCTTCGGAAAAAGATTTCCGAGCATGTCGCCGAAGTTGACGCCCATCTCTTCCATTCCCTGTCCGCCGACAATATCAATCATCGGCGTCGAGCGGTCTTGAATGTCGACCTCGACCAGGCGGTCGTCGAGCTCGCCGTTTACTAACTGCTCGCGCAGCTTTTCGCGCGTCCGGTTTGTTTTCTGCCTGTCCGCCGGGCTGTTGCCGCCGCCGGCGTTGAAATCGTTTTCATCGCCGGTATTCGTAGAATAATAGGAATTCGTCGGCGGGTATAAAATATCGAGTATCTTTTCCTCGACGTTCTGCTCGGCTTGCAGCCTGACTTCTTCGAAAGCCGTCTGTTTGGTCATATCGACGGCGACTTCCGTCAGCTCGCGAATCATGCTTTCCACGTCGCGCCCGACATAGCCGACCTCGGTAAATTTCGAAGCTTCGATTTTGATAAACGGCGAGTTTGCCAGACGCGCCAGACGGCGCGCAATTTCGGTTTTTCCCACGCCGGTCGAGCCGATCATCAGAATATTTTTCGGCAGAACGTCCTGCGCGATTTCCGGCGGAAGCTTCTGGCGGCGGATGCGATTGCGCAGGGCGACCGCGACGGCGCGTTTCGCCAGCGTCTGACCGACCACGTATTTGTCGAGCTGCTCGACAATCTCGCGCGGCGTTAAATCGTCTAGTTTCGGTTTTTCCACGGTTTCACCGGACAGATATATCGGCATTTTAAATTTCTTCTAAAACAATATTCGAATTTGTATAGATACAGATTTCACCGGCAATTTTAAGGGCTTCTTCGGCGATTTCGCGAGCTGAAAGCTCTGTGTGTTTCATCAGAGCGCGCGCGGCGGCGAGCGCGAACATACTGCCGGAACCGACCGAGAGCAAGCCTTCGTCCGAAGCGATAACATCGCCTTTGCCCGAAATCAGAAACGCGCCGCCCGCGTCGGCGACAATCAAAAGCGCTTCCAGATTGCGCAGTATTTTATCGGTTCGCCAATCCTTGCTGAGCTCGATGGCGGCGCGTTCCAGTTGCCCGCCGTATTGCTCCAGCTTGGTCTCGAAACGAGTTAAAAGCGAAAAGGCGTCGGCGGTCGCGCCGGCAAAGCCGACCAGAATTTTGTCGCCGTGAATGCGGCGCACTTTGCGCGCATTGCCTTTAATCACGGTTTCGCCGAGCGTGACCTGCCCGTCGCCCGCCATCGCGGTTTTTCCGTCGCGCCTGACGAGCAGCACTGTAGTCGAACGAATCGAGTTTTGTGAATTCATCATCAAATAAACAATGATAAAGGTTTAATTTCAAATGCTCAAATTGACAGACGCGCCCCGATTGGTTGAACATTATCCAAGTCGTATGAGCAAACCGCGAATCGGAATCACAATGCGTCTGGAAATGGACTCTCGCCGTTTTTATCTGGGACGCGATTACAGCGAAGCAATCGAGGTTTTAGGCGGCGTGCCGTTTCATCTAAGCCTTATTCCGAGCGAGGCGTATATCGCCGCAGCTTTAAAAAATCTGGACGGCATTCTGCTGCCCGGCAGCGACACGGACGTCGACCCGTTTTATTTCGGCGAAGAGCCGCATCCGAAACTGAAACAAATCGTTCCCGAAAAGGAACAGACGGATTTTCTGGTTTTGGCTGAGGCGGAGAGATTGAAAATGCCTCTGCTCGGGATTTGCTTCGGGATGCAGGCTTTAAATATCGCGCGCGGCGGCAGCGTCTTTCAGGACATCGAAGCGCAGATTCCGGACGCGCTGAAGCACGAGCAGGGCAAGCCGCTCGAACGCAGCTCGCACGCGATTGAAATCGAGCAGGAAAGCCTTTTGGCGCGTCTTTCGAAAAACAAGACTGACGCGCGCGTCAATTCGCATCATCATCAATCAATCAAGGCGCTCGGCGAAAACTTAAAGGCGACCGCGCGGGCGAAAGACGGTGTGATTGAAGCCGTCGAGGATACGCGCGCCGACCGTTTCGTTCTCGGCGTCCAGTGGCATCCGGAGCTTTCCTGGAAAACGGACGAATTATCGAGAAATATTTTTGAAACTTTTATCGCAAACTGCAAGTAATTAATTATGGCAAAACTTCAACGCAAAGCCGTTAAACTCGGCTTGGAAAAAGTTTTAAGCGAACAGTCGCATCTTTTAAAAAATCTTCGCGTCGGGTTGATTTGCAATCAGGCTTCGGTCGACCACGGCTTTCGGCACGCGGCTGATTTGTTTTTTGAAAATCCGTATATAAACTTAACGACGCTTTTCGGACCGCAGCACGGCATACGCGGCGACGTGCAGGACAACATGATTGAAACCGGGCACGCGACGGACAGAAAAACCGGTCTCCCGGTTTATTCGCTTTACAGTGAAACGAGGGAACCGACCGCTGAAATGCTGCGAGACGTCGATGCGTTGGTTTTCGATTTGCAGGACGTGGGCTGCCGCGTCTATACGTTCGTATACACTATGGCGAACGCGATGAAGGCTTGCGCGAGACTCGGAAAAAAGATGATTGTGCTCGACCGACCGAACCCGATAAACGGCGTCGAAGTCGAAGGAAGTCTTCTGGAAAAAGGACACGAATCATTCGTCGGGATGTATCCGATACCGATGCGCCACGGGCTGACGGCGGGCGAGCTGGCAAAACTGTTTAATGCAGAGTTTTCAATCAATTGCGAGCTCGAAGTTGTGACATTGGATGAATGGGCGCGCGAGGATTTTTATGACGAAACCGACGCGCCCTGGGTGATGCCTTCGCCGAATATGCCGACCGTGGAGACGACCGTCGTTTTTCCGGCGACGGTTTATTTTGAAGGCACGCAGGTTTCCGAAGGTCGCGGGACGACGCGCCCGTTCGAGATTGTCGGCGCGCCTTATATCAATTCGGATGAATACGCCGAAGCACTCAACTCGCTCGAGCTTTCCGGCGTGACTTTTCGAGCCGTCGAGTTTCTGCCGACGTTTCAGAAACATGCCGAGACCGGCTGCGGCGGCGTTTTCGTGCACGTTTTAGACCGAGATGCCTTTAAGCCGGTGATAACCGGAGCGGCGATGGTTAAAACCTGTTTCGATTTATGCGGTTCAGAGTTTAAATGGAAAAATCCGCCGTATGAATACGTTTTCGACCGCAATCCTTTTGACGTGATTGCCGGAACAAGCAAATTGCGGGAAAGCTTCGAGCAGGGAATCGAATTGAGCGAGATTGAAAAGTCGTGGAAGGAAGACGAAAGCTCGTTTCGCAAAATGCGCGAAAAATACTTTCTGTACTAGAGCTTAAGAATTACTTTAAGTATCTAAATGTAGTATAATACTATATTTACAGGATAATAAATAAAAAAAGATTTAAGCGTCGGCGAGCCGACAGTTAAATTAACGGTTTAAATAAAAAGATGGGAAACTATATATTAACGGGCATCATCGCATGGTTTCTGCCCGGCGTCGGGCATTTATATCTGGGACGCTGGCGGCGCGGCATTATCATCGGCGCGGTGATTTGGATTATGTTCATTATCGCCATCATCGGCGGCGGCGCTTATTATCCCGGTTACAGCTTTAAGGACGGGCTGCTTCTTTACGTATTGAATATTTTCGCCCGGTTCGGCAACGGTTTGGGTTTGATTACGAGCTTGTTTTTAACTTTAAATCAGCCGGCTTCCAATGCCGCTTCCTGGGCGACTTTTGAATACGCGGGCAGATTTCTGGAAGTTGCCGGGCTGCTTAATTATCTGGCAGTCATCGACGCGGTGGATATTTCTCTGGGACGAAAAAAATGATTCATTTTCTGTATTTGATCGGTTTTGGGGTTTTGGTCGCGACGGCTTTCGCGGCGTTTCACACCGGCAACGGCGCAAGAGACCGCGTTCTCTACGGTTTAAAGGTATTTGCGCAGTTTGTCGTGATAAGCCTCGTGCTGGCGTGGATATTTTATTTTATTCCTTAATTTTCAGTTGGATATAATGGCATTATTTGAGACGGAGAGCTTGATTTTAAAAACATACCCGCTGGCGGAGGCGGATAAAATCGTCGTTTTTCTGACGCAGACGAACGGGCTGGTGCGCGGCGTGGCAAAAGGCGCAAAACGTCTGAAAAGCCGTTTCGGCGGCGGGCTTGAGCCTTTTTCGATTGTCAACGCGACGTTTTATCAAAAGGAAGAGAGAGAACTGGTTTCGATTAGCCAAATCGAGCTGCAGCAATCGTTTTTCGAAGCGGCGAGCAATCCGCTGTTTCTGCAAAAATTTGCGTATCTAGCCGAGCTTTTAAGCGAATTCGTGCCGCCGCACGAGCCGAATGAAAGAATCTATCGAATGACGCGCGTTTGCCTTGAAGCCGCCGCCGAACGTCCTGAATTTCTCGAAGCGGTCGCGCTTTATTTTGAAATCTGGCTGCTGCGTCTGGGCGGCTATCTGCCGTCCTGGGAGAGATGCGGCAATTGCCAGAGACCGCTCGGCGCGGGCGAAAATGCGAGTCTCCAGGTAAATTTTCACATGCTCTGCGAAAACTGTCATCCGGGCAGAAACAGAAACGTCATCAGCGCTGATTTGAGAAAAATATATTCGGTCGCGCAGACGCTCGCTCCTCTTAAATTCGCCGAGCTGACCAAAAGTAAAACGGAAGAGATAAAAGAAGTTTCGGGTATTT
>DATHBC010000505.1:0-3691 GCA_035296345.1 Pyrinomonadaceae bacterium
CCTTCAATCTTCAGCCATTCCTCTTTAGTATTGCCGAGCACCCTGGATTTCACGAATCCCCGAACCGGGCGCGCGGTCGAATTGGTAACGGTAAAGGCGGCGGTCGCGGTTCCGTCCGCGTCCGCTTTCAAAGTCTGGTCAGCCGTCGTGACTGTAAAAATATTTGCCATAATATTTTCTCGTTTTGTCTGCTGCGTTTAAAACCCGTCCGTTTCCAAAACTCTTACGGCTGCTTTCCGTTGCGTAGTTTTTCAAGCACTTCGGGGTGGATGGTGAGCATCTTGCCGCCGAGCACATCGTCCAAAACAAGACACCTCCTGCCCATACTTGAAGGGCAGGGAAAGAAAACTTTAACTTCCGAACCTTTAAGCACGAGCGTGCCAGTAAGCGGAAATTGAAATCCGACCTGGTTCGCGTCTAAAGTAGATGAAACATCTCTGCTTCGTATCAGGTCGCTGATAATCAAATCGCTTTCCGCCAGCTTTGTTCTGGCGGCTTCATAACTCAAGCCGATTACGCGCGGAACGGTCGTCGTCGCCGGAACGCTCACGTTCACGTTCGTATTGGCATTGACTTTCGAGCCGGCGCCCGGGTCTTGCGCGAAAACTTTATCACGCTCGCGGTCGGCGGCGTTGACATCGACTCTGACCGCCGTCAAATTTGCGTTGCGGAGATTTGCATGCGCTTCGGCAAACGTCCGGTTGGTGACGTCCGGCACTTCCACTTTATCGCCGTCGCCGCTGCGCGAGAGAAGCCACCAGACCAAGCCGCCGACGAGCAGCAAAACAAGCGCGATGATTGCTATTACCCACCAATATTTTTTCCACCACGGTTCAATCTTTACCGGTCCCTTTCGTTCGGGAATCTCCACGGTGACGACCGGGCTTTCCGCAAAATCCTCGTCCGGATTGTTGGCTGAAATCGCATCCAGACGAAACGGAAGGCTTTCCGCCGGGGCGGTTGTATTCGGCTGAACCGGCGGAAGCGGTTTGTCGAAATTAACCGTGTATTGATGCGTGCCGGCGGCGGGAAAATCCCGTTCGGTTTCACCTTCGATTTTGAGCCATTCAGCCTGCGTGCTGCCGAGCGGTCTGACCTTGACGATGCAGCGCAGCGGGCGCGAATTAGTGTTGGTGACGGTGAAAACGGCTTTCGCGCTTCCGGTTTTGGCTTCTAATCTGTCGCTCGTCGGCGTAATTGCAAAGCTTGGCATATATTTTCTCCTTTAGAAAAATTCGAGTTCGTAGGTCATATGGACGGGTTTTTCGGATTCGATAATGCGCCTGATCAGGGCTTCCTGCCCGCGAATCTCTTCCGGCGCGCGGATTTTTAAATGAAACGGGCGAATGCGCGTCTCGGTATCTGCTGCCTGTTGCCCGGCTTCCAAAAAATTTGTCCGGCGCGCTCGCTCCTCGCCGCTGTCTTTGACCCGCTCGTCGATTTCAAAATTCTTCACGCCGGTCGCCGTCTGCAAAAAAAGCAGGAGACCTTTTTTCGTGCCGCGCCACTGCGCCAGATAAGTCGCGCTCGCCGCCAGCTCGCGCAGATGCCCGATTTTCGGCATCAGCGGCGAATTCAAGTCGATTTCTTCGGTCGCCGGAAAAATTCTGTCCAGATTGACCCAATGCGCCAGAAACGGCACGAAAGCGTCGGGCGTGCGGCGCGGGTCGAAAAAACGTTCGACGTTTTCCAGAATCTGCTCTGCCGGCTCGTGCAGTTTTTCCATCACGTCGAGCAGCGCCGCCAGCGGATTTTTCACCGTCAATTCCGCACCATTCTTCGTGTCGGGAACGGTGCGCTGAAAAACGGCGGGCAGAAAACTTTTTATCTTCTCTTGCTTCATTTCGCTCGGTTTTTAATTTTCCGTTTTCCGTTTTGCATTAATAAACGTTTCGCGTTTGCGACATTATTTTTCCGTAATAATTTCAATCCGGTGCGTGCCCGAACAAAAGAGCCAGGTTTCCGGCAGCGTCACTTTATCGGCAAACTCTTTTTTCGAAACCGATTCGTAAGTCGTGCCGTTATCGGAGCTGCGATAAACGCCGCGCACGCCGCCCGCCAGAACGAATTTCTGACCTGAAAGCGAGGCGAGCGCCTCAATCGGGTGAAAGCTTCGTTTGGCGTCGCGGATGGGCAAGCCGCATTCGAGCAGCGGAGTGTGCCACGAAGCCGCCTCGCCCTTGCTCGTATCGAGCCACAAAACGCCTTTATCGAACGTTCCGGCAAAAACCAGCGAATCTTTAAAGGCGAGCGCCTGACAGCTTCCGCCGTCCCAGCCCGTCTGAAACCGGCTGACGCGGCTCGGCATTTCAGAGCCCTGCAAGTCCCAGCGAAAGCAGCCTTTTCCGGCTTCGTTGCCCGCCACTTCCACGCCCGCCCACAAATACGTGCGGACGCCGTCCTGCTGCATTTCCAGCACGCGCACGCTTTCGCCCTTCAAGCCGATATTCGTAAAAGATTTGGATTTTCCGCCGCTTGCCGAAAGATAAATTCCGCCCAGATTGCGCGCCGCCGCGGCGATGTAAAACGTTCCGCGAATGCCGACCGAAGCCGCCACGGCGTAAAAGCCCAGATTCTGATTGGTTTCTTCGACCAGAATCGGCACGATGCTCGCGCCCTGCTGCAGCGAAAGCTCGTAGAGTCCTTCGTCGGTCGCCAGAATCAAAAGCGGCAACCCGTCGCGCCAGGTCCACGATAAATCGTTAATCGTAAATTCCGGGTGCGCCAGGCGCATCCACGTTTCGCCGCAATCCGCCGTGATATAAAGCTTGGAGCTTTTATTTTTCAGATGCGTGACGGCAGCCAGCATTCCCGCCTTCGTTTTATTGGCGCGGATAAAGCCGATTTCTTCATCGGCGAAAACGTTGATCAGCTCCCAGCCTTCGCCGTCGTCCATCGTGCGAAACAGCTTCGAGCCGGTCGCCGAATACCACGTCCGCGGCTGAAAATAATCGACCGCGATTGACGTAATATCGTTTTCGGGAACTTCGTCCAGATGCAGGCGCACGTTTTCGACATAGGACACGTCGCGCTCCGCCAGCATGATGTCGTAAATGTGCGAGGCTCGAAGGGGCTCGCCGAACGTCCAGCCGTCGAAGTTCAAATCTTCGGACGGAAGCGGATTGATGGTCTGGTGAAGGCGTTTGAGCACGCGCGACCTGACCGATTCGGCGTCGGCTCCGCGATGAATCACGGCTCGCGCCGAAACGCCGACTTTTTTGTAATGCACCCAGTTGACCAGACAAACCGTGCCGAGCGGGCGGCGCTCGTCCAGCGCGCGCCGAATCAGTTGGCGGGCTTCTTCGGTTTCCTGCGCCTGCAGGGTTTCGAGCGTCACCGCGCCGCCCGAACGCTGCTCTTCGGGCACATTCGGCACGAGCAGCACTTCAATCGTGCCCGGCGCGGCGTGTTTCCAGACCATCGCTTTGGTAAAGGCTTTCGCGCGCGTCACCGCGCCGCTGCTGCGCCGGGCGAGCAGCTCGAAATCGTCAGCCGTCACGGCGCGATGCAGCGAGTGAAGCTCCTGCGGTCCGCGCAGGAGCGTGTTTTGCAGACTTTCCGTGTCGCGCCCGCCGGTTGCCGCCGCCGGGTTGGTCACGCTGACGCCCGCGATTTGCGTTTTCAGAACCGTCAGCGTCTTCGGCTCGACGTTGCCCTGCGCGCCGCCGCCCGACGGATACCAGACCAGTAT
>DATHBC010000506.1:0-5465 GCA_035296345.1 Pyrinomonadaceae bacterium
AGACGCTCTTTGACGCCTTCTTTAATCAAAAGGCGGTCAACGACGACTTCAATCGTGTGATTTTTCCGTTTGTCTAATTTAATATCTTCGTCCAGAGCGCGAAGTTCATTGTCAATCCGCGCGCGAATGAATCCGTCTTTGTGCAGCTTTTCCAATTCCTTTTTGAATTCGCCTTTGCGCCCGCGCACGAGCGGCGCGAGAATCATCACGCGCTCGCCTTCGGGCAGATTCAAAATTCCGCTCGTGATTTGCTCGACCGATTGGCGCGTAATCGGCGCGCCGCATAAATGGCAATGCGGCTGCCCGATGGAAGAAAAAAGCAGCCTCAGATAATCGTAAATCTCCGTCACCGTTCCGACGGTCGAGCGCGGGCTGCGCGAAACGGTTTTCTGCTCAATCGAAATCGCGGGCGAAAGACCTTCGACCGAATCGACGTCGGGTTTTTCCAGTTGGTCTAAAAACTGGCGCGCGTAAGCCGAAAGCGATTCGACGTAACGGCGCTGACCTTCGGCGTAAATCGTGTCGAAAGCCAGAGAAGATTTGCCCGAACCGCTCAAGCCCGTGACAACGGTTAATTTGTTGCGCGGAATCTCGACGTTGATGTTTTTCAGATTGTGCTGGCGCGCGCCGCGAACGGTGATTTTGTTAATGCTCATCGATTAAATAAAAATTTCCGCCTTTCACGGATGAAAATATTGCCTACGGCAGAAACTTTTATTTTAACAAATCTCCGGCATTTCAGGCAAAGAGCGGGCGGGCGAGTGTTCGATTGATTTGAGGAGATAATTATTTCGGCGAATCGCCCGAGGTAAACCAGTTTGTAATTTCGCCGGTTGAAAGCTCAATCGTGTAGAAGGTTTTCTGCTGGCGCGCCGGGCGCAGGTCGAAGCCGAGAGCCTGGTTATCGGCGCGCCACCACGGACCCGACACGAAAAGCATATTCTTTAAATCCGCGCCGCCGCGAGGTAATTCATACTCTCTGGTTAATTGTTTGGTTTGCAAATCGTACAGCGATAATTTGTTTTCGGCTTCGGGATGAAAATCGCCGTCCGCGCCGACCGGGTGAGTATTTGTCAGCAGCGCCAGAGTTTTCCGGTCGGGCGATATAAGCGCGCGGAAGGTCGCCTGCGCGTCTTTCGGTTTCGGCGCGTTCAGGATGACGAAGCTTTGGGTTTTTCGATTGAAGTAATCGGTGTATTTGTTGAAATCGACGTATTCGATTCCAAAGCCGGGCAGCGCGGTGTCGCCGACGATGTAGAAGCCTCTTTTGTCGCCGGCGAGCGCGACCTGATTAAAAGAAGTGATATTTTGCAGCTTGATGTCCCAAACCCGGCTGGCGTTCTCGTCAACCATAAACACTTTTTTTCCTTCGGCGGAGAAAACGGCATAAACGTCGTTCGACGACCAGCCGTGCAGGGTGTGCGTCACCGGTTCGAGGTCGAAATGCTCCGACTTTCTATTCGATTTGCTCGAATGCGCTATATATATTCCGGCTTTTGTGATTTTCCCGGAGTCGTCGGTTTCCGTGTAAAATTGCGCGCTCTTTCCCCCGACGTTCGCTCCGGCAATATTAGCAAAATTAGAGCCGATATTTATTTCCATTTTCGGCGCGTTATCGTCAACGACCGGTTCGTCATTCGGTTTGGCGAGCGCAAAGTATATGCGCTCCTGCGTGCCGGTTTCGCTTTTCGCCAAAAATATCCCTTTGCCGTCATCGCGCCAGCCGCCGAACATTATGAGCTGCGGGTCGATTCCGGGATTCAGGGTTTTCGGGTCGGTCGTTGCCGGTCGCGACGACCCGCAGGCTGACGCGCCGAAAAACGCAATCGAAAAGACGGCGAACAACAGAACGCATTTTGCTGGATTCATAACTTTATCGAATAAATATTATAGAAGACTGCCCGGCTTTATTGATAAATTTCTAGCCGAGTTTTTCGTTGACGAAGGTGAAAATTCCGGTTGCCACACTGACTACGATAAAAGTCGCAATCGCACGAAAGACGGCGTCGGATTTGGTAAATTCCCAAATAGCCAGAATACATAGAACCGTGCAGACCACAAGCGAAAAAGTAATCACCGAAAAAGCGATATTGCGGACCAATTTCGGCTTGATAACGCCTTTTGCTTCGCGCGTAATCGGCGGAATTTTCTGCGATTGTTCGAATTTGTCTTTTTCCATTTTTCCCGGTGAAAATTACTTCTGATTTTCCTTGACGTTTTCTTTCAGCCAGACTTTTTCAATTGCCCGGCATTTTTGGCAATAAAGAATTTCGACGTATTTCGGCGAGTCTTCCTCGATGTCGCCGCCGCCGAAACGACTGTTCGCGTAGGGAAACGATTTCGGCTTGGCTGATTGGTAAGCGTCGTAATCATACAGAAAATGCCAATGCCCGTAGCTAATCGTGATTTTATCTTTTATTAAAATTTCCTGATGAACCTCGCAACTGTGACTGCCTTCTTCCCAATCTTCGGGCACAAGGCTCAAGACTTCGGGAATAGTGATTTTAACTTCTACCTGATATGGAGAAATAATCAGCTTTTTATCTGAATAATCAACTTCCAGCAGGACGCAGCGCTGCGACTCGCTCGCCTTATCAAATTTCCATTTCGCCAGATCGTTTTTTATTTTGACGAAGAGAAGCGAATTTCCCTTCAGAAGCTCGGCGGCGACGACTGTTCCCTCGCCGTCCAGATTCAACCGAATCTGCGTCTTTGCGGCGGTCATCTTCAGGACTCCGTAATTAACGCCGGGCGAAATAAAAGAAACGAGCGCGGGTTGATTTTCCTGCGCCGAAACCGCGTTAAAACACACAAAGAGCGTCGAAATCAGAGCTAAAAATTGCGGATAATATCGCTTCATTCGCTTAACCTTTTATATTTCGATGCTTATTATGAGCGATAATTTGTTTAAGTTCAATAATTTTACAAAATTTGTACGACCGCCCACAGCGAAACCAGCGAAATCGCAATCCAGAGCAAAACGCCCTGTATAAACGGTCTCGCGCCGATTTTCCTGAGCGTCGCGCGCGAAAGCGACGCGCCGATCAGAAAAAGCGTGACGGTCAAGCCGGTTTTCGCCAGCCTCACGGGCGAATCGAAAAGGCTCGGCAAAATGGAATCGGGCGCGTAGGTTCGCGCGACGCTCGCCAGCAGAAAGAGAAAGATAAACCAGGGTACGGCGATTTTGGTTTTCTTTCCCGCCGCGCCCGTTTTCGAGCGATAAAGAAACGCGAAAAGAAGCGCGACGGGCGCAATCCATAAAGCGCGGGCGAGCTTGACGGTCGTGGCAATCGGCAGCGCTTCCGCGCCGTAACGCGATGCCGCGCCGACGACCGAGCTGGTATCGTGAATCGCAATCGCCGCCCAGATGCCGAACTGATTTTCCGTCAAATCGAGAGCGTGCCCGATAATCGGAAAAGCGAAAAGCGCGACGGAATTTAAGATAAAAACCGTGCCCAGAGAAACGGAAATTTCTTCGGAATCGGCATCAATCGCGGGCGCGACCGCCGCAATCGCGCTGCCGCCGCAAATCGCCGTTCCCGATGAAATCAGAGCCGAAGTTTTGTCTTCGACCTTTAAAAATCTGCCGAGCAGACGCCCGAGCGCGAGCGTTCCGAAAATCGTGGCAAGCGAAAACAAAACGCCGTCTTTTCCGGCTTTGACGATTGCTTCCAGATTCATCCCGAAGCCGAGCAGGACGACGGAAATCTGCAAGAGAATTTTTGTGGTTTTTCCGGTTGCAGCCGGATACGGATTGCCGATTGTAAAAGCGAGAATCAAGCCCAGAGCCAGCGCAATCGGCGGCGAAACATATGGCGTTAAGCAGGCAGATAGGAAAAGAAAAAAAACGAATTTTCGCCGCAGCATAAGTATTTAATGCAAAACGCAAAGCGCAGAACGCAAAATAAAATTATTTTCTTTCATTTTGCGTTTTGCGCTTTGCGTTCTGCATTTATCGGTTCCGCTCTAAATAAACGCGAAATCGAATTGTTCCTCGTGAACGGTCGGGTCGCTGGTTACGTCGATAGGTCCGAGATAGGCTTCGATTTCTTCCATGACGACTTTTTCTTCGGTGCGCAGAGCCTTGACGACATCCGGATGAACTCTTAAAGTCACCAGCCGCGCATCGTCGGCGTGTTTCGCCAGCCGCCGCGCTTCTTCCAGAATGGTGTAGCAGACGGTTTGCGGCGATTTCACCCAGCCCGCGCCCTGGCAATGCGCGCACGGGGCGCAGAGCGTTCTTTCCAGCGACTGCTTGACGCGCTTGCGGGTCATAATAATCAAGCCGAAATCGTTAAACGACAGAACTTTCGTCGGCGATTTGTCATACGAAAGATGCTCCTGCAACGCCTGCAAAACCTTCTGGCGATTGCGCCGGTCTTCCATATCAATCAAATCCAAAACGATGATGCCGCCCAAATCGCGCAGGCGAATCTGCCGAGAAATTTCCTCGACGGCTTCCATGTTGGTTTTCGTAATCGTGTCTTCCAGACGCGCGTTGCCTTTGCCGACGAATTTTCCGGTGTTGACGTCAATCGCCACCAGAGCTTCGGTTTGATTGATGACCAGATAGCCGCCCGAACGCAGCCAAACGCGCGGTTTCAGAGCTTTGTCGATTTCTTCCTGCACGTTGAAGGCTTCCAGAATCGGCTCGTCGCGCACGTAAAGCTTGACGCGGTTGACCATGCGCGGCTGAATGCGATTGATAAATTCGACGATGCGCAGGTATTCTTCCTCGGAATCGACGCGAATCGCCGTGAAATCGTCGGAAAGCTGGTCGCGCAAAATTCTCTGGATAATATCCAAATCCTGATGCACGAGCGCGGGCGATTTCGATTTTTCCGCCGTTTTCTTTATATCTTTCCACGTGCGGACGAGATACCGCGCGTCTTCGCGCAGATTCGCTTCCGGCACGCCGATTCCGGCGGTGCGGACGATAAAGCCGCCCGACGGCACGTCTTCTTCGTTGCGGATATTTTGAATCAGAGTTCGCAGGCGATTGCGCTCGCCGCCCGATTCGATTTTGCGCGAAACTCCGACATGCTCGATGGTCGGCATATAGACCAGATAACGACCGGGCAGAGCAATGTGCGACGTGATGCGCGCGCCTTTGCGGGCAATCGGCTCTTTCGCAATCTGGACGAGAATTTCCTGACCCTCGCGCAGCAAATCGGTAATGGTCGGCTGGTTGCGCTCGCGCTCGCGGCGCGTTTCGCGCCTGTTGCCGCTGCCGCCCTGCTGATAGCCGCCGCCGCCAATGCTGCCGCCGTTACTGCCGGCGGTGTTTTCAATCATTTCGGCGTCGGCAAATTCGTTCTCGGCTGACGAAATGGTTTCGTCCATTTTCGAACCTTCGTAACGGTCTTCGGTCGGACCGCTGCGTGCCTGTTGCGGCGGGCGATTGCCGCGATTACCGCCGCCGCCGCTGCCGCCGTTGCCGCCGCCGCGTCGCCGACCGCCGCGAC
>DATHBC010000507.1:0-2458 GCA_035296345.1 Pyrinomonadaceae bacterium
GCTGCGTCGCGCTGCCGGACGAGGAAATAAAAGAGCTTTTCGCCGCGATTCCGGTCGGCGCGCGCGTCCTAATCCAGCCTTAAAAAAAATATCTCATTTCACGCGAACCGCGTCAGACGGTCGAAGCGTTCAATATTTGTAAGAACCTGCACAAATCGAAATTCTCCGACAACGGCAATCAATAATCCGAAAAACGCGCGTAAAATGAAAAAACGCGGCGCGCGGCGCGGCTTTGTTCGCTAAGCTACAGAAATTGCCCTTCGGATGTGTTTGAATCGTTTAATCAATATTTTAAACAAATCAAGGAGATAAAAGCTCAGAGTTTTTCAGAAAAGTTTCAGAAACTTTGCAGCCGAAGATATTTTTTATGTCGGAAAATCCGAAAGAAAAAGAACCGCAGCCGCCGTTTCCCGAGCAACAGCAGACGCCGCCCGGGCTTGAATCCGAGATGCAGCCCGCGCCGGATTTCGGTTTGCAAAGCTATAAGGGATTCGGGAGATTGCAGGACAAAGCGGCGATTATTACCGGCGGCGACAGCGGCATCGGTCGCGCCGTCGCGCTCGCCTTTGCCCGCGAAGGCGCGGACGTGCTGATTTCCTACCTGCCGGAAGAGGAATCGGACGCGCAGGAGACGCGCCGCGTCGTCGAAGAAGCCAACCGCCGCTGCATCACCGTGCCCGGCGATATTCGCGAAGAATCGCAGTGCCGCGAAATAATAAACCGCGCGATGCAGGAGTTCGGCAAAATCGACATTCTGGTTAACAATGCCGCCTTTCAGATGTCGCACGAAAGCATCGGAGAAATTTCTTCCGAAGAGTTTGACCGCACGTTTAAGACGAACGTTTATGCAATGTTTTATTTGTGTAAAGCCGCCCTGCCGCTGATGAAGCCGGGCAGCACGATTATCAACACCACTTCGATTCAGGCTTACGAGCCGAAGCCGCAACTGCTCGCTTACGCCGCGACGAAAGGGGCAATCATGAATTTTACAAAAGGACTGAACCACGCGGCGATGGAAAAGGGAATCCGCGTCAATGCCGTTGCGCCCGGTCCGATTTGGACGCCGCTGATTCCGGCGACGATGCCGCCCGAAAAAACCGCCAGCTTCGGTCAGGATACGCCGATGCAGCGCGCCGGGCAGCCCGCAGAGCTCGCCCCGGTTTATGTCTTTCTCGCCTCGGACGACGCGAGCTACATCAGCGGCGAAATAATCGGCGTCACCGGCGGCAAGCCGCTTCCGTAGTGTTTTGAAAAAGGATTCGCGATTTTAATATCGTGCCGCCGCCGGTCAACCAGCCGGAATTAAGGCGACGGTATTTAAAGGCTCACAACTGAAAAATCATTTATCATGAAGCGCCTCGGAAATTCATTTTTCCGCCTGCGCTTCATTTTTAGTTTATGAGCCGGTATTTTCACTTGATGCTTTAACTAACAAAACTGGCGGCTTGACGAAAGCCTTAGAGATACTGGAAAATAAAGTAAAGATTATATTTTGATATTTTGAGAGGTTAAATTAAATGCCATATCCAGAGATTATGATTCACGGCATGCGACAGGAACTGGCGCAGCTCGGAATCGAAGAAACAAAAACGCCGGAAGCGGTGAAGGAAGCCGTCGAAAATACGGAAGGAACTTTGATGGTCGTCGTTAACTCGGTCTGCGGCTGCGCGGCGGGCGGCGTGCGTCCGGGCATCGCGATGGCTTTGCAGAACGCCGAAGCCAAACCCGACAAAGCCATTACGGTTTTCGCGGGCGCGGACATCGACGCAACGGACGTCGCGCGCGATTATTTTACGGGCTACCAGCCGTCGTCGCCGTCAATCGGCATCCTGAAAAACGGCGAGCTCGTCCAGATGTTCGAGCGCCGCGACCTCGAAGGTCGTCACCCGCTGCAAATCGCGCAGACTTTAATCGACGCTTTCAACGCGCACTGCACCAATTCTAACGCCGCTTCGAACTAGGACAAAAGTGGTAAGCGGTAAACGGTAAGTGGTAAGTTCGTAGTTTTGAATATCGAGTTTTTATTTAAAATTCGATATTCGGCAACTGCAACTTACCACTTACCGTTTACCGTTTACCGCTGCTTCCCACTTTTTTGTTGCTTTTCCCGAAAAGAAACCTGTAAAATAAGTTTTGACAAACGCTTTATCGCTTTGTCGGACAACCTTCCGAATAAAAACTTTTCAGGTTTCTCTCCAATGTCAATCGAACAAAGACGATTCATCAGATTTTCACTCGACATTCCGGCGATTCGCGTGCACGAAAACGGCGAAAAGCGTCAGATTGTGCTTCACCAAATCAGCGTCGGCGGATGCCTGGCAAGCGCCGACGACACCATCTACACGGGCGACGAATTTCGCGTTCTCCTGCGTTTGCCGAACGGCAATTTTCTGCCGCTCGCCTGCAAAGCTCTTTATAAATTTGCCGACCTGGGCATCGGCGCAAAGTTTCAGGAAAT
>DATHBC010000508.1:0-3642 GCA_035296345.1 Pyrinomonadaceae bacterium
TTCAATTTCATGCGCGTCAAAAGCGGCGTCAAACGGCGTTTTAATTTCTTCCGGAACAGAAAGCACGGAGAGCGAAACTTCCGCCGTTTCGCCGACGCCGGGAAGCTCGGAGGCTTTCAACTGCGCCAAAAGCTGCTGGAAACCGGCGCGGATTTCCGCGATTTTCTGTTCCAGCTCCGGCGAATCGCTGCCCGCGCTCAGAGCTTCCATGCAGTCGGTCGAGGCGAGCAGGATCCTGAAAACCGCTTTATTTGCGGCGAAGGCGTTTTTTCCGGTTTCGTTTTCCGCCAGATAATCGAGCAAATCTTCCTGCGCGTGCGCCAGCAATGAAAGCTTCTGAAAACCGACGATTCCGGCTGAGCCTTTCAGGGTGTGCGAGCTGCGGCGGATTTCCAGCAGCGCCTCGCGGTTGTGCGGGTTTTGTTCCAGCAGATTGAGATTGGCGGTGATGGTGCGCAGGTGCTCTTCGGCTTCGAGCGCGAAAACTTCGAGCATTTCCTTGTCGATTTCAAAACTCGCCGGTTCGGCGCGGGCTGCATCAATTTGCGACGAAGGCGCTTCGAATAAATTTTCCTCAAAGGGAAAAAAATCCTCCGCTTCTTCTTTTTCACTAAAAGGAAAATTTCCCGCCGCCGAATCGGCGTTTAAATCCACGCCCGCGAACATTTCTTCGAGCAGCGCGGTTTGATTAAAAAGTTCGGCGGCTTGCGCTTTCGACAAAACGGCTTTCGAGGAAACGACGGCGTCCAGTTCGTCCTGAAACGTCCCGGCAAGCGCGCCGATTTCCGCCAGCCCGACCATCAGCGCCGCGCCTTTTATCGTGTGCACCTGCCGGTAAGCGGCTTTTAAGTCTTCCGCGCGCGAAGCGTCCGCCGCGTAAAGCTCGATGCCCTGCCGAATCGTCGGCAGATAGCTCCGCGCTTCTTCGATAAATCCCTGTAAGATTTCAGCGTCCATAAAAAGGTTCAAGGTTCAGGGTTCAAGGTTTAAAGTTCAAAATTCGGCTGTCAGTCTTAAACTTTAAACCTTGAACCTCAAACTCAATTGACGTAAATTCCGTTCGTCTCGGCTGCCGATTTCCGGCGGAGAATTTTATCGTCGGGCAGTTTGAAGGGCGCGACCGAGGTGTGCAGCTCGTCCGAGAGAGCGACGAGCATTTTGACCGAATCGGCGGCGCGTTTCGAACCGATTTGGACGAGTTCGGTGACTTTTGAAATGTTCGCCATCGCTTTCGAAATGTCTTCCGAGCTGTTTGCCTGCCGCTTGGCGGATTCGGAGATAGACTGAATCAATCCGGCGAGACGGTTGGAAACCTGTTCGATTTCGACCAGCGCGTGACCGGCTTTGTCGGCTAAGGTCGAGCCGACGACGACTTCGTGAATCGTTTCTTCCATCGAAGCGACGACGTCTTTCGTCTCGGTCTGAATCGTCTGCGCGAGATTGGCGATTTGCTGCGTCAGGCTGTTTGACCGCTCGGCGAGGCGTTCGACCTCTTCGGCGACGACGGCGAAGCCGCGTCCCGATTCGCCTGCCGCCGCAGCCTGCAAGCTCGCGTTTAAAGCCAGCAGTCCGGTGCGGTCTGAAAGGTCGTCGAGCAGATTGACAATCTGGCTGATTTCCTGCGAGCGCTCGCCGAGTTTTTTGATGCGTTTCGCCGTTTCCTGCACCTGGTTGCGAATCGAGTTCATCGCGTTGATGTTGTCCTGCACGGCTTTCGTGCCGTAGCGCGCGTTGTCCAGGGAATCGCCCGCGACCTGCGCCGACAGCAGGGCGTTGCCGGAAACTTCCTGAATCTGCAAAGCCATGCTGGAAATCGCCGCCGTCGTGCGCGAAATCTGCGAGCCTTGCGCCTCCGAGCCGCGCGCCAGTTGTTCGGTCGTGTCGTTGATGGCGTTTGCCGAATTGCTGACCTGAAAAGTCACGTCCTTGACCTGTTTGATAAGCGAGCGCAGCTCTTTCGTCATCGAATTGAAAGCCTTGGCGATTGCGCCGGTCATCTCCGGCGAAACTTCCGCCTGCACGGTCAAATCTCCGGCGGCGACTTCCGAAACCTCGTTCAGCAGCTTCGTGATTGATTTGTGCAGCCGGTTGCGCTCGTCTTCCGTTTGAACCAGAACGCGCAGCTTGTCGATCATATTCTGGAAAGCGTTGCCGAAAACGTCAGCCTCGGAATGCGGAATGATGTCCGCCGATAAATCGCCGGTCGCCATGCGGTTGGCAAGCGCCGTTTTTTCCGCCATATTATCGGCGATTTGTTTGAGCGCGGTTTTTATTTCGTTTCCCGGTTCTTCCTCGTCCAAATCAAAGGAAATGTCGCCCTGCGCGAGCTGGCTGGCGACGAAAGCCGCTTCCTTTATCTCGCCGCCGAGCTTGAACATCGAAAAATTCGTCGCCGCAATCGAAAAAATCGCCAGCCCGACGGCGAGCGACATCACCAGAAGGCTGACGAAGGTGTTCGATTCCGCGCCGAGGTAATCCGCAATGATAAAAACCAAGCCGAGCAGCAGAAAAACGATTGACAAAATCGACGAAATTCTGATTAAAAGATTCTGGACGATGGATTTTTGCGTCATCTGGTTTGCTCCGTAAAATTCTTAGACGGAAAATTCTTCCTCGAAAGCGGCGGGAAAATTTGCATTGGTGAATGAATTCGGCGCGGGCTTGATTTCGCCGCCGACGCTGCTGCCGACGCTGCCGTTCGGCAATTTCAGAGGCGCGACGGCTTCCTGTAATTCTTCCATCGCATCAGCCAGTTTCGTCAGCTTTCCGGCGGATTCCCTGAGATTCGTCGCCGCGTTTTCCGTTTCCGAAATGCCTTCGATAAAGACCTCGAAAGCCTTTTCCGTCTCGCCCGTCTGCTCGCCGGCGTAAGACATCACTTTATTCTGCAAATTCAGCACGGTGGCGATGTAGCGTTCCATCTCGCCGAGCGCGTTGCCGGTTTCAATCGCGTATTTCGAAAGATTCGCCGTTTCGCCGACGGTCGTTTCCAGCGCGCGCGCGACTTCGCCGATTTCCGTCTGAATCGCCTGATTCAGCGTCGAAATGTGTTTGTTGGTGTTTCCGGCGCGCTCGGCGAGGCGTTCCACTTCTTCGGCGACGATGGCGAAACCGTGACCTTTTTCGCCCAGTTCGGTCGCCTGAATCGAGGCGTTCAGCGCGACGAGACTGGTTCGCTGCGCTAAATCTTCGACGGTTTTCGCGATTTTGTTGATTTCCTGCGAGCGTTCGTTCAGACGCTGGATGCGGTTGATGGCTTCGTGAATCTGCCGGCGCAAGCCGCTGACGGCGTCGATATTCTGCTGCGCCGTCTGCGTTCCGCGGCGCGCTTTTTCGATGGAATGATTGGCGGCGCGCGCCGAGCCGGAAAGCTCTTCGGAAATTTTCTGGACAATCTGCGGGATTTTTTTCAGCGAGACCGAAGCCTGATTCATTTCCTGGGCGCGGGCTTCGTCCTGCGCGGCGAGCTGCTGAATCATTTTCTGCAATTCGACGATTGCGTGATGCGCGCCGGCGGAATTATTTTTCACGAGCGCGGCGATTTCGCTTAAATTCTCGACCAGAAATTTAATCGCCGCCGAAAGCTCTTTGGTTTCTTTAAAATCCGAGTTTATTTCGGCGTCCAGATTGCCGGATTTAATG
>DATHBC010000509.1:0-3711 GCA_035296345.1 Pyrinomonadaceae bacterium
AGCATTTTGCGCCACCAGACCCAATCGTGATTGACGTCGTGTCCCCAGATGTCGAGCCAGTGCGGGATGCCTTTTGAATGGAGCAGGGCGGAGAATTCGCGGCTTCTGTCGGGCGCTTCGTATGCGCCCTGCCCGGTGGCGATGATGATTGAATCGGCTTTTCGCAGGCGCGGCAGGTGATAATCGTCGTTCAGATTTTTCAGATACATCGCCGGGTTGTTGAAATAGACGTTGTCGTCGTAAAAGCCTTTCTCCAGATAATTATAAATGTCGTAGCTGCCGCTCATCGCAATCGTGCCGCGAAAATCATGGGAATGTTTGAAATAAGTGTTTGCCGCCAGCAGCGCGCCGAGGCTCGCGCCCGTCGTCAGAGGCTTGGCGTCCGCGCCGCATTCGTTGCGAATCAGCGGCAAAACCTCCTGCATAATGTATTTGTCGTAACGCGAAAGCATCTCGACTTTCCAAGCCGGGTGCGATTCCCTGTTCAATAAGCTGTAACGATTGACCGAATTTATCGAATAAGCGCGAATCTTGCCGCTTTCGATAAAATCCTTGATGGCGTCAATCAGATAAAATCTCTCGTATTCCAGATAATCGGCGGCGGCGGTCGGAAACATCAAAAGCGGATAACCCGCCTCGCCGTAAGCTACCAGCGGCATATCCATATTCAGATTATGGCTATACCACGAAGTCGTATCACGTCGCATAAAATGTTCAGCTCCAGAAATTTTATTGTAAAACCTAGATTATATAAAACTTTTCGACCCGGTGACGAATGACAGGAAAAAAACACGAGGCGGAATCAGTTTTTTCCTTCGTGTTTTTTCAGTTAATCTTCTTTTCAGATTTTATTTTGCAACGATTAGCTCTCGCCCGCGTCGGCGAATTTACCGGCGTTTACCAACTTCTCTTAAAAACTCTGCGGCAATAATTTTTAATTCCTTATCTTCTTTGAATTTTCCGACATTTGCGTTTATTTTTTCGAGTGTTTTCTCTCTAACCGCTTCATCGGAGTGCGAAACCAGTTCATAGACGCTTTTTCTATTCGTTAGAGGTTGTTTCGATAAATAATCCAAAAAGATTTTCGGCGAATTTTCAAGTTCATAGACGAAAAGGAAGCGCATCTCTATCGCGTGCGCGCCGTCTGCCTGAGGAGCGGCTTCAAAAACTATAGGTAAATACTCTTTTTTACCTTCGCTGATAATAATTTCCAGATAACTAAGAGCATTAAACTTTTTACTTGAATCTTTATTTTTCGTCGCCTCTACGATGTATTTTTCGTTAGCCGCCGTATCGACGCCGAGACTCCGGAGAAAGTACGCGCTTTTTACTTTCACGTCCTCGCTGTGATACTCGGTCTGAAAGCCTTCTTCGCCCCTGGCAATTCCGTTTTCTTTGAGTTTCCGCACGACGGCAGCGATTCTCTCTTTCGGAAAAGTCATCAATTCCGCCAGCTTTCCGTCGCCTTCGCCGAGTCCGCTTTCAATAAACAACAACCTTATTTCTTCATCGGAAATATTAGTTTCAGCCGCCTGTTTATCGTCACAGCCTTCGGAAATATCAGCTTCAGCTGCGTGTTTATCGTCACAGCCCGGAATGTTTGCCGGTGTCTGTCCGATTTGACAGCCGAACTGAAAACCGAGCAGGCATATAAATAAAAATGACCCGAGTTTGTTGGACATTTATTTTCTCTCCTGAGAAAAAAGTTTATTTCGCCACGGTGATTTCGCGCGTCGTCGAATTGTAGCCGCCGTTATCGACGAGGTTCCCGTTTTTATCGACCAGCTCGACCTTGACGCTGTGTTTGCCGTTTGTCCAGCCCGCCAGCCAAATCGGCTGCCATTTGTCGATAAATTTCGCTTCGCCGCCGTCGACGGAATAACGCACGCGATATTCGCCGCCGTCGCCTGCGAGCTTGGCGTTTGCCAGCCAGAAATCAATCATAATCGCTTCGGCGTCCGCGCCTTTGTATTCGCCTTTCGGTCGGCTGTAGGTCAAAAGCGGTTTCGTCTTATCGACCGCGCCCGCCGTCGAATTCGCCATCTCTTTGCCTTCGGGCGGCGCGGAATCGGCATTGAACGGGTAAATATTGCTGACTTTATTCGTCGCCGCGTTAGCGTTCGACATTTGCTGTCCGGAATTGGTCGTTGCCGGCTGGTTCGCGTTCGCGCCGCCGTTTTTAACCGTAAATTTCACAACCTGAAACGCGCCTTCCGTTTTATAGCTTTCATGCCACGGGCGCGAAGGGAAAACGCGCAGAGTGTGCTCGCCGTTGGCGACGTTTCGCAGCTCGAATTCCTGTTCGAGATTGTAATAGGCTTCATACGGCTGATTGTCGAGAATCACGTGGATGTGATTGCCCATCTGCGTCTCCATGTCCTTCATCGGCTTATAGCCTTTGAGGTCGCCGCTTATGTCGAGCTTCACTTTCACGGTCGAGCTGTTAACGGTCGAGCCGTCGGCGGGCGAGGCGATTTTCAAAACCGGGGCTGCCTGGTCCTGCTCGCCGCGCTGCGTCATCATATCGGCAATTTTCTGCGGGCGCGGAACTTCCGTTAGATTCTGTGCATTTGACGCAGGCGTTTCATTGACGTTATCGACTCTCATCACTCCGTTGCCGCTGGTGGTCGTATTCGTGGGCGTCGGTGTGCCGCAAGCGGCAAAAATGCCGACTGCGATTAAAAATGCGAATAATTTCGTAAATTTCATAATTCTCCCTAATCTTTATCAAATAGTTTCCGCTGCTGTTACTACTGCCTGCCGCAATTCTTCGAACACTTCAAAACCGAAAACATCGACGAAGTTTTTAATTATCCTGTCTTCGACTTCGGCGAGCGAAAGCTCGCGTCCCAGAATTTTTTCCATCGAGGTGACGGGCTCGCCTTCGCAGGCGATAATCCAGTTGAAAAAGCTCAAATCCGTGTTGACGTTCAGCGCAAAGCCGTGCGTCGTCACCCAGCGTTTCAGATGCACGCCGATTGCCGCTACTTTTCCATCCTGCGTGTGAACGCCGGTTAAGCCTTCGAGGCGAAACGCTTCGATGCCGAAATCAGCCATCGTGCGAATCAGAACTTCCTCGACGTCGCGCACATATTTATGCACGTCTTCGCGGTCGGGCGATAAATTTATAATCGGGTAGCCGACGATTTGTCCGAGCCCGTGATAGGTCACCTTGCCGCCCCGGTTCGTTTCGTAGACCGAGACGCCCAGGGATTTTAAAACTTCGGCGCTTGCCAGCACGCCAGCCATTTTCGCGCTCCTGCCCAGAGTAAAAGTGTGCGGGTGTTCGAGCAGAAAAAGCGTGTCCGCTTCCGTGAGCGCGATAACGGCTTGCTCGGTTTGTTTCTGCACGCGCAGAGCCTCTTCGTAATCGAGGCGACCGAGACGGCGAACTTTTAAAGGTCTTTTGTTCATCTTTGCTTATGTTAAGATTTTACTTGATGCTATCTGAAAATAAAAACTTACCGTTCGGCGCGGCGGCACGAAAGCGCGCTGCCGGCTTGAAATCCGAAAGGCAAGCGGCTGCCCGCGCCCGCGTTAAGGCGAATTTTAAGTAAGAGGGAAAAATGAATAGAAAATCAATTTTAATAAATTCAATCGTCGTTCTGGTCTGCCTGATTGGTTTGAGCCTGACGGCGGCGGCGCAGAAACGCAAACCGGCGCGCCGAACGACGCCTAAGCCGGCAGCGACTTCCGTTTCCAACACGACCG
>DATHBC010000510.1:0-6841 GCA_035296345.1 Pyrinomonadaceae bacterium
GGTGGCGAAACCGGCGCGGAGAACCGGGAAAATGGCTCGCTTCAAAATGGTTTCTGCGCGCGCTGATTTTCGCCGCGCCGCTCGGTTTTATCGCGATTGAAACTGGCTGGGTCGTCACGGAAGTCGGACGCCAGCCGTGGATTATCTACAACGTGATGCGCACGTCCGAAGCCGTCACACCGATGCCCGGACTCGTCGTGCCGTTCGTTACTTTCACGATTCTATACATTTTTCTCGCGATAATAACGGCTTGGTTATTATTACGGCAAGTGGCGTCAAGTCCGCAAGACGTCCAGGCGGACGCGCGGGAGGTGCGGCTTGCAGCTTGAAATCATCATTGCCGGAATAATGATTGCCGCGCTCGTTTTTTACGCTCTGCTCGGCGGCGCGGATTACGGCGGCGGCGTTTGGGATTTGTTCGCGTTCGGCGAGCGGGCGAAACGCCAGCGCGAGCTTATCACGAAAGCCATCGGACCTGTCTGGGAAGCGAACCACGTCTGGCTGATACTCGTCATAGTTATTCTCTTTACGGCTTTTCCGCCCGCGTTTGCGGCAATTGCGACCGCGCTGCATATTCCGCTGACGCTTTTGCTCATCGGCATTGTCCTGCGCGGCACGGCTTTCACGTTTCGCACTTACGACGCGCAGCGCGACGACGTTCAGCGTCGCTGGAGCCTGGTCTTTTCGATTGCGAGCATTATCACGCCGGTTCTTTTGGGCGTCACGCTCGGCGCAATCGCTTCGGGTCGGATTCGCGTGGAAAACGGCGTTGTGACGACCGGATATTTCAACTCGTGGCTCGCGCCGTTTCCGCTGGCGGTCGGTTTTTTCGCGCTCGCCTTGTTTGCCTATCTCGCGGCGGTTTATCTGACTCTGGAAACGACGGAGCGCGATTTGCAGGAAGATTTTCGGCGGCGCGCTCTGATTTCCGGCGTGGTTGTCGGTCTGCTGGCTTTAATCGTTTTTCTGTTAGCCGAAACGGGCGCGCCGACCGTGAGAGCGGGAATAAGCCGCAGCTCGTGGGCGCTGGGTTTGCATTCTTTGACCGCGCTTTCCGCGATTGGGGCGTTTTATGCTTTGTGGACGCGAAAATATAAACCGGCGCGCGCTTTCGCCGCCGTTCAGGCGACGCTGATTCTGCTCGGCTGGGCGCTGGCGCAGTTTCCGTATCTGATTGAGCCGGACGTGACGATAACTTCAGCCGCCGCGCCGCGCATCACTTTGCAGCTTCTGCTCGGCGCGCTCGCGTTGGGTGCAATTCTGCTTTTTCCGTCTTATTATTATTTATTTCGCATTTTCAAAAGCGAAAACGCTTTTACGAATCTTTCTGATAAAATTAATAAATAAGACAAATGCTGAAAATCGACATTCACACGCACATTTTGCCGAAAGATATTCCCGAATGGAAAGCGAGATTCGGTTACGGCGGTTTTATCCGTCTGGAGCATCACCAGCCCTGCTGCGCGCGGATGCTGAAGGACGACGGGAAATTTTTCCGCGAGATTGAAGATAATTGCTGGAGCGCGGAAAAAAGAATCGAGGAATGCGACCGCTTCGGCGTCGGCGTGCAGGTTTTATCGACCGTTCCGGTAATGTTCAGCTATTGGGCGGAGGCTTCGGACGGTCTGGAAATCGCGAAGTTTCTGAACGACGGCATCGCCGAAATCGTCCGCAAATTTCCAAAGCGTTTCGTCGGTCTCGGAACCGTGCCTTTGCAGGACACGGAGCTTGCCGGCAGGGAACTGGAAAGATGCAGGGAAATCGGCTTGGTCGGCGTGCAAATCGGCACGAACGTCAATCAATTAAATTTGGGCGAGCCGCGATTTTTCGATTTTTTCAAAGCCTGCGAGCAGCTCGGAATGGCGGTTTTCGTTCACCCGTGGGATATGATGGGCGAAAAAGAGATGCAGAAATACTGGCTGCCGTGGCTGGTCGGAATGCCCGCCGAGACTTCGCGCGCCATTTGTTCGCTGATTTTTTCCGGCACGCTCGAACGCTGCAAAAATTTAAGAATCTGTTTCGCGCACGGCGGCGGCTCGTTCCCGGCGACCGTCGGGCGCATCGAACACGGTTTTCTCGCCCGCCCGGATTTGTGCGCCGCCGACAACCGGTGCAATCCGCGCGATTATCTCGGCAAAATTTATTTCGATTCTCTCGTCCACGACCGGGCGATGCTCGAATATCTGGTTAAACTCGCGGGCGCGGATAAGGTTGCGCTCGGCACGGATTACCCGTTTCCGCTCGGCGAGACCGAAGCCGGAAAATTGATTGAAGCGAGCGATTTCGACGAAGCGACAAAAGCATCGCTGCTGCACGGCGCGGCTTTAAAATGGCTCGATTTGAACAAGGAAGATTTTTAGCCACGAAATTACACGAAAAAAACACGAAAATTATTTATATCTTTTTCGTGTTTTTTCGTGTAATTTCGTGGCTAATCTTTTATTGAGTTTCGGTTAATTCATCTCGAACAGTTTCCGTTTTCGACGGAAAAATCAGCGAAATTACAATCGAAAGCGCAATCGTGCCGAGAATAAACAGAAGCGACCAGCTAATCGGGAATTTGCCGCCGAAAGCGTCGTTCAGGTAAACCATTTTCAAGCCGACGAAAACCAAAACGACCGCCAGCCCGTATTTCAAAAGGTGAAATTTCGTAATCGCGCCCGCCAGCATAAAATACATCGAGCGCAGTCCGAGAATGGCGAAAATATTCGACGTGAAGACGATTAAAGGCTCGCTCGTCACGGCGAAAATCGCCGGAACGCTGTCGACGGCGAAGATAATATCGGTCGCTTCCAGAAACAAAAGCGCGATGAAAAGCGGCGTCGCGTGCAGAATTCCTTCTTTGCGGACAAAGAAATCTTTGCCTTCAATCTCGTGCGTAACGGGCATAAAGCGTTTGAAAACGCGAATCAGAAAATTCTTCTCCGGCTCGATTTCTTCCTGGTGCGCAAACATCATCTTGATGCCGGTGATAATCAGAAAGCCGCCGAAAAGATAGATGACCCAGTGAAACTGCATCAGGGCAGAGCCGAGCGCGATAAACAAAGCGCGAAAGACGAGCGCGCCCAAGATTCCGTAAAACAATACGCGGTGCTTGTATTCGGGCGGAATCCTGAAATAGCTGAAAACCAGCACGAAAACGAAAATGTTGTCAATCGAAAGCGAGTATTCGATGACGTATCCGGTCAGAAATTCGAGCCCCGCCTGCCGACCCGTTTCCGCGCCGAATTTCGACGCGGCGTATTGATAAAAAATAAAGTTGAAACCGAGCGCGAGCGCGACCCAGACGATGCTCCAGACGGTCGCTTCCTTAAACGAAACGACGTGCGCCTTGCGGTTGAAAACGCCCAAATCCAGCGCCAGCATCAGCAAAACAAACAACAAAAATATGCCGTAAAACCACCAGTAATCGGCAAGCGGGAATAGACTCATTAAAAAAAATCTCCTTGAAATATTATTATTTCATCGCAAAAGGAAAAGACCTTTCACGACAGTTTTTAAAACGTCGTAAAAGGTCTCGATATTTTCTTCGTTGAGCCGAACCGCTTTCGACTTGAGCGATTGTCCTGACGACTTCAACAAACCCGTTTAGTTTCGGGCTATCTACTCCCCTTAAATTGTCACCTACAGATTAACAAAGCAGATAAGACGAGTCAAAATCTATCAGGGTTTATCATAAATGTTCATCAAGCTTTAATTGGTCGGCAACTTTGCCTGCGCTTTATTTTCCGATTCCCGATTGCTATTTTCTATCTGGGATTCGCCTAACGCTTCGGTTTTGTTTCCCTCTTGCGGTGCGGGTGCGATTTCACCACTAAGCGATACATAAGTTTTCATCAATAGGCTGGGAAACGAAGTTTCCGAATCGTCTGCATCTGCAAGCTTTTCCCAGTTATGAGCCAGTGCCGGCAGTCTGTATCCGCCGTACATGATAAGAGCCGACAGGAAGATAAAAACCACTAAATCCCAGAAGGACGCGGTCCAGGTTATTAAGGGAATAGGAATGAGCGCGAAGGCTACCAGAAAGAATATCCATCCAAAAACCTTGAACAATAAATATAAAGGACGGGCATCGTAAACCTGTTCCATTTTAAAACCGTAACCATCTAATTCCTTCTTCACCACATCCAGAGACTCGTAGGCGGATTTTTGTAAATCTGCGCCGTAAATAAAAACGCCTCTTAGAACAGAGCCGATTAGAATCGGTAATAAAAGGAAATACACTAGATGATAATCTTTTGACAGTTCTAGAGAATATTTTAAATAAACGCCGAGGACTGCGCCGGTAGTCACATAGAAAAACGCGTTTACTTGTAAGGCAATATTAAGATAATGCTTATAATGCTCTACGCGCAAAGTAAATTCTTTCCATTTTAATTCTCGGACAGCATCGATAAGGCTATTATCCTTTCCAGGGACAAGTTTTTCTTCATTTCCAGGGACAATTTCTTTTTCATTTTCAGAGACAATTTCTTTTTCATTCATATTTAATTCTCCTGACGTCTAGGTTAAGGTCAATTACACGAAATTGATGGATAAACGAAGCGGCAAAACATCGGAATTGAGCCGCCGCTTCGCATTAAATACACGGTGAAAATTTTCGGTGGCAAGATGATATACGATAAATAGTGAATAGTAAATAATTTTTTCGGAGCGAGAGTTCGATTCCGAACGCTTAATTTGCAATATCTAAATTTTTAAATTCAGGCAGGAAAAATATCTTTATGATAAACTTAGAAGCAAAATTTGTATCTAAAGAAATTAAATAGAGAGTTGAGCAAAAGAAAAAGGTGGGAAAAGTTGAAATAATACCGCTCGGCGGCATCGGCGAATTCGGGATGAACTGTATGGGCATCCGCTACGGCGATGAAATGATTGTCGTGGACGCAGGCATGGGATTTCCCGAAGAAACTCCTTACGGCGTGGACATCTCGATTCCGAACTTCGATTTTCTGGAAGATTACCGGCAGGATTTGACCGCTTTAATCCTGACGCACGGGCACGAAGACCACATCGGCGCGCTGCCGTATTTCCTGAAAAAATTTAATCTGCCGGTTTACGCCTCGCGCTTTACGTTCGCTTTAGCCGAACGAAAACTTGACGAGCATCAGATGTTTGACGAGGTTTTGCTGCACCGCGTCAAGCCGAACGATATTGTCGAAATCGGCAATTTTAAAATCGAGTTTATACACGCTTCGCATTCGCTGGTCGATTGCTTCTCGCTGGCGATTACGACGCCAATCGGGACGCTTATTCACACGGGCGATTACAAAATCGACGATACGCCCATTATCGGCGCGCCCTATGATTTAAAGACTCTGAAAAAATACGGCGACGCCGGCGTGCTGGCTTTGCTGTCCGATTCGACGAACGCGACCGTGCCGGGCAGAACGCCGTCCGAGCGCGACGTCGTTCCGGCTTTCGAGGAAATTTTCGAACAGACGCCCGGCAGATTACTGGTTTCGACGTTTTCGTCTTCGATTCATCGTCTTCAGGTGATTTTCGACCTGGCGCACGCTTTTGAGCGGAAAGTCTGCGTCATCGGACGCTCGATGCAGCGCAACGTGGAAGTCGCCGACGAATTGGGTTTGCTCGATATTCCGCACCAGACGCAGGTTTCGCTCAACGAGGCGCGGCAGCTCGACGACGACGAAATCGTCTATCTCGTCACCGGCTCGCAGGGCGAAACGCGCGCGGCTCTGTGGCAGCTGGCGACGACGACCTATAAGGGAATGCAGATTGAAAAGGGCGACACGATTGTGCTCTCCGCGCGAATTATTCCCGGCAACGACCGCGCGATTTCGCGTCTTATCGGTCATATTTACAAGCGCGGCGGCAACATCATCGAGGAAAAACGCCGGATGGTTCACGTTTCCGGTCACGCCTCGCAGGAAGACATACGGATTATGACCGAAACCGCGCGCCCGAAGTTCGTCGTCCCGATTCACGGCGAATACCGCATGCTTTTCCGCCACAAGGAATTCGTCAAAAATCACATCGCCGGCTACACGGACGAAAACGTCATTCTGATTGAAAACGGCGACGTTCTCGAACTTGAGGAAAACGCCGCGCGGCTGGTCGAGCATCACCAGCTCGAACGCACGTTTATCGACGAGGAATCTTTGGGGGAAATCGAATACGACACCATCCGCGAGCGCAAGAAACTCGCCTACGGCGGCGCGATTTCGCTGGTCGTGACGATTGACAGGGAAAGCAGGGAAGTCGTCGAATCGCCGCAAATTACGCTCCAGGGCGTCGCCGGCGTGGATTTCACCAACGGCATGCTCGAAAAAGCGCGCCAGTCGATTATCGAATCAATCGGTGCGATGTCGAAAAACGATTTGCACGACCGCGTTTCATTCAAGGAAAATCTGCGCATTTTATTAAAACGCTTTATCCAGAAAGAGACCGGAACAAAGCCCGTCATAATTCCAACGATTGTCGAGGTTTGATTTGTAGATGCTTCTGCCGAAAATCGAAACCGAACGCCTTTTGCTGCGGATGTATCAGTCAAATGAATTGGAAGAAGTTTACCGGCTGATTACCGATGCTGAGGTGAGAAGATTTTTGCCGGAATATAGAATCGAAAAAAAAGACGTGCTGGCGAGCTTGCCGCGCCGTCTGCAGCGCTGGCGGGAACTGGGTTTCGCGCAGCTCGGCGTTTTTGAAAAAGAGACGGGAAAATTAACCGGCTACTGCGGTCTGCAATATCTGGACGAAACGCCGAATGTCGAAATTTATTACGGATATTTCAAGGAATTTTGGGGAAAAGGCTACGCGACCGAGGCGGCGAAAGCCCTGCTTCGCTTCGGTTTTGAAGAAGCGAAGCTCGAAAAAATCG